>CAZRKL010000108.1:0-8814 GCA_964600595.1 uncultured Leptolinea sp. | reverse complement strand
GCTCCCATCCTGACCGCAGAACGAAAAGGCAGCAGCGAGAAGACTGTATTGATCTATAACCACTATGATGTGCAGCCGGCAGATCCGTTGGAATTGTGGGAAACGCGTCCATTTGAACCTGTTATCCGCGATGGCAAGCTGTATGGGCGCGGATCGAGTGACGATAAAGGTCAGATCGCTTACCGCTTATTCGCGATTGATGCACTGCTGGATCAATTGGGAGAACTTCCCTGCACTATAAAATTTCTCATTGAAGGGGAAGAGGAATCAAGCAGCGAGAATCTGCCTGTGTTTGTTCGCGAAAATGTTGAAAACCTGCGGGCAGATACCTGCATCTGGGAATATGGTGGGGTGGATGCGAATGACCACCCATTGCTCACCCTCGGACATCGCGGTATCTTGTACGTGGAACTGATTGTCAGAACTGCCAGCCAGGATGCCCACTCTGGTCTGGGCGGGACGATCTTCCCCAACGCAGCCTGGCGGCTTACCTGGGCTCTGGCCAGCTTAAAAGGCACCGATGAAAATGTGCGCATTGCCGGGTTTTATAACAAAGTAAAACCAGTTTCCTACCGTATTCGCAGCCTGTTGGAAGAGCTTCCAGATCAATCTGCCGATTACAAAGAACGTTACGCAGTGAAAGAATTCCTGCGGGGCGTAAAAAGTGGAGCAGAATTACGCCTGCTGGAAGCGCATGAACCCAGCTGCACCATCTGCGGATTGACCTCGGGTTATCAGGGTCCTGGTTCGAAGACTGTTTTACCCGCTTATGCCAGCGCCAAGGTGGATTTCCGTCTGGTGCCTGATCAGGATCCGGTAGAGATCCTGGAATTACTGCGTGCCCATCTTGATCGCAATGGTTTTGATGATATCGAGATCATCAACCACGGTTACAACTACCCTGAAGCGACCGATCCTGACCATCCATTTGTTCAGCTGGTGGTCCGCTCTGCTGAAGATGCGTTTGGGGAACAGATGAAAATTCTGCCCAGTTCCGGCGGCTCAGGTCCAGCATCCATCGTTAAGGAATATTTGAATATACCCATCATCAGCATCGGAGCTGGCTATCCGGGGGCGCAGATGCACGCACCCAATGAAAACCTGCGGCTTGACCTATATATGAAAGCAGCAAGGCACTTCACCCGCATTCTGGCTGGTTTTGGCGGGATGGATTCCCGGTTTTCTTAGGTTGTTTGGATAAGTTTATTTTAATTTCAGCACCTGCCCGGGATAGATTATCCAGGGGTAGCTGATATGGTTGATCTCCGCGATTTTCCGCCAGTCAAGCCCCAACTTTTTGGCAATCGCGGTAAGGTAATCTCCCGGCTGAACGATATAGGTCTTTTTGTTCTTCTTTGCCGGAGATGCAGTGGGCTGCGGCGTTGGGTTGGCACTATCCTTCTTGCCGTCTACGACGACCGCCATATTTCCCAGCACAGCCCATGATTTCAGAAAAGTCTTCCACGAGTAACTTTGCGTTATGCCCGAGTATGAATCAATGACCTGCACATAATCCTTGTTATAGCCGGTTAAGATCATGGTGTGCTCGTGGTAAGCGACAGTGACGGTCTCACCTTTGGATGGCGAGTAATCTCTTGGGGTGCCCGGCCACATTTGCCCGATCACCCACACGATCACGGGTTTTCCGGCAGCAATCTCTTCTTTCAGGTCATTGGCGTTCGCGTTGGAAAACTTTCTGGTCTTTAAACCCATTTTTTTCAGGGTTTTGGCGATGGGCGCGGCGTGCACGCCATACGATGCAGGTGGTATATACCCCCAGGGGTCATCCACGGATCCTACAAAGCCATCATTCGGATTTTTGGATTTTGGCAGCACCTTGAGGAATTCATTTTCAGTAAAATTGACGCCCCAAAAAGCGGCAACATCAACTGCGGAACGGGTTTCACACGAAAGGGTGTGCTGCTGTGCCCGTCCAACCACTCCGCTGATGTACGCCTGATCAGGGATCGATTCTGCCCGCACAGGTGACACATCCCCAAGAAGCATTCCAGTGATAATAACGACCAAGAGTAACCTGGAGAGAATGTTCCTTCCCATGCTGCTATTATAGGACATTTCAGACAATCTCTTCACCTTCCATCAGTTATAATCAGGATTATGGATACCTTTTCCGGTCATGTCCGCGAGTATATTGATATTTCTTTAGACGAAAACCAGATCAATAAGTTCCGGCAATACGAAGAAATCCTCCTGAACCGTAACCGCGAGTTCAATTTAACAGCCATCCGCGAGCCAGCAGAAATCCGAATCAAGCACTTTTTGGATTCGCTCACCTGTTGGCTGGTGATGCAAGATTCATCCCCGAGGTTGGTTATTGATATTGGCAGCGGGGCAGGTTTTCCGGGTATTCCACTTAAAATTGCTTTCCCGTTTTTGGATGTTACGCTGGTGGAATCAACCGGGAAAAAAGTGCATTTTTGCAATGAAGTCATCCATGCTCTTAAACTGACGGGTATCCGCGCCATTCAGGCTCGCGCAGAAGAATTGGCACATCAACCGGGTCACCGCGCGAATTACGATTGGGCAATCGCAAGGGCAGTTGCCCCCATGCCGGCGCTGGCAGAATACCTTCTGCCATTCGTAAGACTGGGAGGCGCAGCGCTTGCCCAGAAAGGTGCTTCAGCAAAACAGGAAACGGATGAAGCCGCGAATGCCATTTCTAGCTTAGGGGGAGAATTACAGGAAATCCGCAAGGTGGACTTGCCGGAAGGGATATCGGATCATCACCTGGTATGCATTCGGAAGGTGGCTGATACGCCCGCAATTTATCCTCGGGCAGGCGGATTGCCCCTGAAGAAACCGATTCACCAGAAGTAATATCTGTTACCATTTTTACAGCATACTGCTTGTATTCAACACTTACTTAAATAAACCTTCACATCATCTAAGCAAAATAGATCAACTGACGCCGCTACTCGCCGAAATAATGCGTCCGGCGTTGATTTCCCAACGGGTGATTGTTTTCAAAAATGCAGGAACAAACAGATCTTCGTCTGTAGTAGTCAGCAAAGCCTGATCAACTGAGGTTAGCTTGGATAACAAATCCTGCCGGCGTTGGGAATCCAGTTCCGCGAGAGTCTCATCCATTAATAAAACCGGTGCGCTGCCTGTTTTTTCTGTCATCCACTTCACTTCACCCAACTTTATGGACTGCAAGACAGTACGAATCTGACCACGCGACCCATAATCGGACTGGTCCAATCCATTGACGATAAATTGCAGATCATCACGATGCGGTCCAATGGTTGTCACCCCGCGCTGGATATCTGCTTTATGTCGTGCGACAAGCTGCTTCTGATATCGTTCTTGAATTTGCTGTAGAGCAGTGTCGCCAGACCAAACCGACTCCTCGGTTTCTATCAACGGCTTATAAGCCAGTCGTAGAACTTCTCTGCTTCCTGTCAATTGAGCATGGATGGGCGCGGTTAAAACATCAATTTCTTGCATCGCCTGGTATCTGTGCAATAACAGATGGCTGCCATGCTGAATGAGCAGGGCATCCCAGTAATCCAGTTGCGATGGATCCCCGCCCCGCTCGGAAAGGGATTTTAACAGCGCGTTACGCCGCGTCAAAGATTGGGCGTATTTGGTTAATGCTGATGCGTATCCGGGTATGACCTGGCACAAAACCAGGTTCATATATTTGCGCCTTTCTTCAGGACCATTTTCAAACAGGCGGGTCATTTGAGGTATGAAAACCACAGCAGTGAACAAACCGATCACCTGCTGTGATGATTTCTTCACTCCATCCAGCAGAATTTCTTTTCTTAATCGCCGCATTCCATCTGGGTTTACCTGATGGATAAGCCGAATTTCCAGCCGGTGAGTTTGTTCTTCCCTCTGGAATTCGGCAACGATTCGGGCAACAGGTGTATCTTCATCCCGAACAAGGAAATTGATCACCTGCGCATCCTGCGCTGTAATAAACGAAGTGAACGTTGCCAGATAATAAACCGCTTCAAGCAGACTCGTTTTTCCCTGCGCATTGTCACCATGCAGTAAAACAATCCCGCTTGGAATATCTACATCCAAACGGGAAAAAGCACGAAAGTTCGACAACGACAGGTGGTTGAGCTGCATCAGTCCTTAATAAGTTCCGCTTCTTCGGGTGTCGGTTTCCATATCTTGGTTGCCAGGTCTGTGAACAAGACACCATTCAGGTGATCAATTTCATGCTGGAAAATTCTGGCTAGCCAGCCCTGGGCTTTAATCTTCACCGGATGACCGCGGCGGTTTAAAGCTTTCACAGTAATCTCTTCGTACCGCTCCACTTCACCCGCCAATTCAGGAACAGAAAGGCAGGCTTCAATACCATTCACCTTTGTGGAACTGGTTTGCACAATCTCAGGGTTGACTATTACAAACAGCTTTTTCGGTGCATCTTCGTCTTCTTCATCGCCAAATTCAATAACAACCAATTGACTGGATATGCCAATCTGCGGTGCAGCCAACCCAACTCCGGGTGCCTCCCGCATTGTCTCGATCATATCATTTACCAAACTCTGAAATTCAGGTCCAAAATCGCTTACCTTATGCGCCTTTCGCCGGAGCACCGGATCGGGAACATAAACTATTTTTCGCAAAGCCATTAATTTTCTCCCAATAATCACACCGATCTGATCGGTGAAATCGAATGTTTAGAAGTATATTTTATCCCAAAACATCCGGTTGCGGAGAGAGCTGACCTGATTGAGTGGTTGTACGAAATTCATCCTGATGGTTATGATAGGTGGCGATCCAATCGCTGACACGGTCGCGCTCATCATTAATATCACGCTGGCGTTTGCGGTATTGCCGTTCTGCCATCCGCTTGAAGAGATCCTGTTGGACATGGGATGGGTCATATACTTCATCGAATGTGAATTGGCTGGTGCCGACATTAATGCTCACGGTACCATAATTTAGTATCAGCCCCAGTATTCCCAACCGTTTATATTCAATTGACAGGATGTTCTCAAGCTGGGCAATACGCTTTTCTTCCTTGCCCAATGGCTTTTTTTCCAGATCAACAATCTGCTCAGCGGTAATCTGATATACATCATTTCGCCAATCGATATACTCGTATGCCATCCAGGCAGCCATGGCGAACCATATCATGATTACAAAGGAAAGAACCGCCCCCATCGAAACAAAAGTAAAACCATCCGCCATCCTCACGATCCAGATTGCCATCATCAGCAAGCTGATGAGGATTGGTTTCCAGGTTTCCTTTAGTAAGACAAACCAGTGTTTGCGGTAAGTTACTACACCATTGGTATCTATGCGCACTTTGAAGAAGTCTGCGAATACCTCCTGCAAAAAGCCCGGCTCTACTTCAGCAGCTGGCGGACCTCCCGCGGCAGCAGAAGCCTGAGTATTCTCGGCATTCATCCCCTGGGTCAGACGCATCCTGAGCGATTGTTGTATGGCACTCATCTCTTGCTGGCGTGAATTCACCCGTGATTGATCCCAGTGCTGACGGATGATATTAGCAACATCTTCAGGATATTCCACATCCGGCAGCATCAGTGGACCGGTATAAGTGCGCACAACCACATTTCCGTATCCAAATATTCTGCCCAATTGGGTGGTCTGCACATCAACCGATTGCAATGTGGAAAGAGGCGCTTCATGCCGTGAATCATACAAACCAAATAACCGCTCCATCCACGCTACCCGCAAACTGGTAACGATTGAATAATCATTCGCCCAATCCAGTGCATTCCAACCCGCCCACAACACGCAGCCCACGGTAAAAAGTAACCCAACAAGCCAAACACCTTCTTCATTGTCTGGACTCCAGCCGGCGATTAAGGCGGTAATGAACAACAAACCAATGAGCGCCGCGATCGGCAAAAGCAGTTTCTTTATTAGAAACAGGGGATGTTTCCTGCCAATAAAGAAGACTTCCTCGCCATCTTCCAGCCAGCGTATATTTGCCTGCTGCAGGGTGGTGTTGGATGCGGTGCCAATATGAAAATTCGCTGCAAGCTGTGGAATGCGATCGGCGAGTCCCAGCAGGATATCCCGATCCAGGCGAATTACAAGCACTGCTGTGATGGCAACCACCCGGTAAGGAGATTTTGCGCGCATCGTCAAGCAGTCTTCTCCCCAACTATTGCCTGTCACAAGCTGGCGCAAGTATTCTTCTTTGCCTTTCGCCTGTTTGGTCTGGCAGGCTTTTCCTTTTTGAAGGATGAACAAAGCATCACTTCGGTCACCTTCACGAATAATTTCCGCACCTCGATCTACCTGATACACTTCCACGGCGCGAACAACATCAGCAAGTTCAAAGTCGTTCAAACCGAAAAACAGGTAATTCGACTTAAGGGTCGTCATTACTTCATCCAGAGCAATTTGATCAGTCATGGGCACACCTGTATCCTATATATCAACCTCAAGCGTGCATTAAACATACCAACCATCGTTAACGATGGTTGGTATGTGAGAAGTCAATTTGGATATTATTTCAAGTATTTTTCGAGTCGCCAGGCTGGTTCTTCCATGTAATGCCATTTTCCCTGGTCATCCTGGTAAGACCAAACACCCGGATCAGGACCAACAAGATGATAACCTAATCGACGGTAAAGATTAAATGCCCTGAGATTATCCCTCGCTACATTCAGGCAAAGGACTTTATATCCCCTTTTGATTAGATCATTTTCAACAAACTCCATCATCTGGCTGCCGATACCCTGCGAGCGGAGTAATTCACGCACCCGGAATCCAAATAAATATGCGCGATTACTTCCATCTGCCAGAGATGCATTGGCGCTATCCAATTGAATGAAAACCTGCCCGATCACTTTCTGGTTTTGGTCTGCAGCAATCCACATTAATGTTGACCCTGTAAGTGTCCGCAGATAGGTTTCGTGATAAAGGCGCCTGAAGTGTCGATACTCCCCTTCCCATTCCAATCCGGGAAGATCATTTTCAGTAGCTAACCGAAACTCAAGGAAAACTCCATCAGGGTGGGATAAAAATGTGCTCTTATTATTTTCGTTCATGATCGACTGGGTTTACCAGATGCTTTTCAAGCAGTTTTTTCACCAGCATTTCTTCATCCTGCTCAGTGCGCAATTTGCCATCCAACCAGGCATTTTGCACTTTGGATAATATTTCGCGGTACGCCGGACCCGGTTGTAATCCCATTTCCTTTAATTTATGCCCATCGATAAAGGGATGTGTATCTTTCAATCTGGTGATGAACCTTGTAAGAGTATCCTGAACTTCAGGCGTTGATTGGGCATGTAGAATTGCAAGGGTGGGCATATCCATCTGGGCAAGCATGGCATATACTTCCGATGCTTTCATGTCGGGCAGTTGGTTTTTACTTTCACTAATTTGCTTTACCCTCAGGGCGACCATCATGATTTCTTTTGGCAACCGTAACCTGCGGCTGATGGAATGAATCTCGTCTGACTCATGGGTACTCAGCCAGAAAGCTGAACCCAGCACTTTGTTTACAGGGTATCCCCAGTATTTTTCTTCGATGTGCCAGCCCTCTGGATAAGGTTGCCTGAGCAGTCTTTCAAGGCTATCTCCGTTATCTTTGTTCCATTTTAAAGAAGGATGGATCATCGTGAGAATTCCCAGATCAGCCATTCGATTCAGGCATAATGCCGGGTGGGCTTCCTGAAGCATCAGGTCCAGTTCATGCCTGATCCTTTCACCGGTAACTGTTTTGAGTTGATCATCCGCCTCGAGCAGTAAATCCAGCGTGCGTTTTTCGATCTTGAAACCGAATCGTTGTTCAAAGCGTATCGCTCGCAGTATCCGGGTGGGATCATCAATAAAAGAAAGTGAATGCAGAACCCGCACAACTCCTTTGCGCAGGTCTCCATATCCACCCCAGAAATCGAGCAGCTCACCAGAATGCCTGCCGTCCAGGCGCATTGCCAGCGTATTGATTGTGAAATCTCGACGGTGTAAATCCAGTTTGATGCTGCTGCGCTCCACGGTGGGCAGCGCGGTGGGGTGATCATAAAACTCAGTACGCGCTGTAATAAAATCTAGCGCGTCTGGTAAATCAGCTGGATTCACGTCCATCGAAAGTAAGCTTTTACTCAGTTTATCCCGTACTTCTCCCAGGAACCATTTTGCAGTTCCAAAACGGGCGTGGCTGACCATGCGCCCACCATACTGGCGAGATAACTTACGCGCCAAAGCAATGGCATCACCCTCCACGACAATATCAAAATCATACCCCGGACGCTCTAAAATAAGATCTCTCACAAAACCACCAACAACATACACTGCCATATTCTCTTGTTGTGCGGTTTCTGCTACCAGGCGCAAAAGCTTCGTCCGTAAGGGTGGCAGTGCAGATACCAACAGGTGGGCAAGGTTTCTGCGGTGCTGATTGGATTGTGGTTTTGCCAGCACTTTAATTAAGTCTGTTCGGGTAACGATACCGATGATGGCATCCGATTGAGGATCTACCACAGGAATCTGCCCCCAGCCGGTGTCTGTCATAACCATCTGAAGATGGTCAAGTGTATCTGTGGGGGAAACCTTTACTTCACCTGCTTCCATCAGTGAAGAAGCTGGAAGATTCAATTTGTGCGCGAGTGATCGGTCCACTGCCCGGCGGGTCAGCAATCCTGCAATTTTCTCTTGATCAACCACCGGAAAACCCTCATATCCATATTTGAGCATGAGACCCAGCGCTTCTCTGGCTGGCATCTCTGGTGGGATCAGGCGAGGTTTACCTGACATCATCTGCTTGACAGTAAGGGATGGTTTGATAACTTTCGTCAGCATATCAACCAATTCTGCAATGATCTCAGCCATCCGCTGATCTGCAGTTACTTC
>CAZRKL010000107.1:0-8956 GCA_964600595.1 uncultured Leptolinea sp. | reverse complement strand
GTTTCATTAATCGCAATACTCACAACGAACATTCCCGCAATGACAAAAACTGCCTGCCACTGAATGGTATTGTACAGCTCATCGAGGGATACTTTTTTTAGAAGGATCAGCAATACAGCCGCTGCCAACATTGAAAGATAAACAGGAATGTCGAATGCGGAAAGAATAATAACCATTCCGAGCAGACCTAAAGTAAGAAATGCTAATTTTTTATTTATTGGTTGATCTGATAATTGGGGTTTGATCACGATAAAATCATTAAATTTTTCAATATTGTTAAGTTGATTACGATTGCCAATGATTAATAAAGAATCACCTGAGTTTAGCGGCAGCTTTCCTACATCAGTGCGGTAGCTGCGATCTGTGCGTTTTATTCCGATGATGGTCCCGCCGAATTTTTCTCTGAAATGGATATCTGATACAGTTCTGCCAACATATCTTGAATGTGGTGAAAGAATGAGTTCGATTACGCCTATACCTTTGGCGCTGAGATAGGTTTTTTCTTTATGCGGTTCAACTACCACACCCATTTTTCGTATCTCGATGATTTTTTCTTCACGCCCAATCAAAAGTAAAGATTTATTCGGTTCAAGAATTGTAGTTGGGTACGGGAGGATAAACTCACCACCGCGAATAACCGCCGCGATCGCTACTCCCCAGGTGGCGCCAAAATTTGCCTGGGCTATGGTCTGGTGAGCCAGAGGAGAATCAGGAAGAATGGAAGCTTCCCATAAACGATCACCTATTTGATAGAAATCTTCCAATTGACTGCCTGTCAAATGCAAAAAATTCTGGTCTTGATCGGGTTGGTGATCTGGCAGGAGTTTATCACCCCAGATATAAAAGAAGATAAAACCCAGAAGGGCAATCAAACCACCGCTGGCAAAAAAATCAAAAAAACCTAATGCTTGCTGGGGTGGATGTGTTTTTGTCAATAAATCACTGACTACCATGTTTGCGGTTGAGAAGTAAGTGGCACTTCCACCCAGAATACTGCCAAAAGATATGGGTATCAATAATTTGCTGGGATTAATTTTCGTACGAAAAGAGACTTCCAAAGCACTTGGTAGGAGCAATGCGCCTGCGGCAAAATTATTCATAATCAAAGATAATGCAGCGCTCGATACTGTAAAAAGGAGGATAAAACGGGATTTATTATTGCCTCCCAGACTAATTAGTTGCCTGGCTATCCAGTAATTTGCTCCAGATTTCTCGAAAGCAATCGTTAATGCGAACAAAGCAATAATAGTAATCACAACAGGTTGACTAAAACCCGACAAAGCATTTATTGCATAAGCAGGAGAATTTTCGGGACCCAGAATGGGTAATCCGGCAAGCTGTAGAATGCCGAGTACCGTTGCAGTCGAAATTGCAGCAGCATCCATTTTAAGCTTGCCTAATAATACAAGGGTTACCGGCAAAATTATCAGGGCAACCAGTATGATTTGTGAAATGTACTTTAACGAATCCATACCAAATTATATATTATCTGGATGTTTCTATACTTGTCATGCAATATTTGAATTATCTAATTTTATTCAGCAGCAACCGCATTGAGATAAAAATGATCAATACAATAATAATTAATAGTACTGTAGCAGTGAGCGCGGAGTTTAACCCCATTCCCTGAAACCGCTCATATACGAGAACCGGAAGAATTTTGGGATTATAAGCCAGGATCACAACTGCCCCAAACTCAGATATTCCTCTAGCCCACATCATTAGGATTCCACTGGAAATACCTTTCCAGGCTTGTGGGATAGATATCTCCCAAAACACCTGCCATTGACTGGCGCCGTCTACCATAGCAGCCTGTTCCATTTCGAAATCCACAGTTGAGAATGCATCCCTCGCGTATGTGACTAGATAAGGAACGCTAACAAAAGCCATCGCGATCATAATTCCCAGAACTGAATCTGTGAATGATAAACCCAGGGAAGATAATGATTTTCCCAGAGCGCTTTGTCGACCAAACATCAGTAATAATGCTATACCCGCGGCAGTATGTGGAACAATCACTGGTAAATCAACAATGCTATCGATAATTTTTCTACCGGGAAAATCATAGCGGGCGAGGATATATGCAAGAGGAATCCCTGAGATCAGGGAGATCAACGTTGCCAATGCAGAAGCATATAAAGTAAGGATGATGGATCGTAACAACTCATCATCGCTAAAACTTGAAAACAAATCTTTGGGAGATATTGAAAATATTGTTCCCAGCAGGGGTAAGACAATAAAACCGATCAGGAAAACACTCAGGATGACAAAAGGTTTGTAGAAGGGTCTCCTGCTTTTTCTCATGACATCATTTTACAATTAATTCAGGGGGAATGTTCTCAGGATTATTCAGAATTACAGGTTGATACATCGAATGTGAATTGACTTCCATAATTTTTCTACCTTCGGTAGAAAAGAGGTAATTAATAAACCTGGCAGCTTCACTCGGATGCGGAGCGTTCGATGGGATTGTAATTCCATAACCAATCTGTTCACCTGTGAATTCAGGTTTTACAGAATGGAATCTCTGAAAATCAAGCAGGACCGTGATATTTGCATAATTATTATTGTAATTCGATTCACCCAGGTTGAGGGAAGCGGGTAATTGTATTAGTTCCAATCCATGCTGATTTATCACACTTTCATACTCGAAGGCGTAATCCAACTCACCTGACTGGAGCAAAGCCAGCAGTTGAATACTGGAACCACGGATAATTACACGACTATCCGGGAGAGTTTCCAAGACTTCTGGCACACGAATAATTGCCATCTCCCCCCCGGTTTGGACATCTAATGGAATCCGAAATTTATCATCAAACATGTTGGCGAATAATTCCGGCCTGCCATATTCTTTTTCTGCCAATTTGTATACCATCAGGGTTCGATATCCAGAAGCATCAAATCGTGGGTCTGCAAAACCAACCCGTACATCCGGGCGGCTGAGTATCTCATACCAATTATTTGGCGTTATTTCTCCGGCATACTTGCTTCCATCGGTGTAGGCTATTCCAAGTTTATTAGTTGCGAAGAGGGCATACCAATTGGCATAAGATAAATCTGATCCAGGCATGGTTTGATCGTACATCAGCATTGGAATGAGCGCGTGGTCGGCTGTAGCAATTACATCTATCTCTTCATGTAGATCTGTCGCATGCCGGATTACCTGAATACTCCCATGATACTCACCAATCACATCAATATCAGGATTAGCCTTTTCGAAAGAGGTTTCCAGTTGTTTGAATGGCGTTATCAGACTTCCTGCAGCAAAAACAACAAGGGGAGTTTTTTTCTTTGGTGTACAACCCGTCAGGCAGCTAGATAAGAATATAACGATGATTAATGCTGATTTTATAGTTTTCATAGTGCTATCCACAAGGTAAGGCAAGGATGTAATCCACGAACTTTTCATGGATTACATCCTTAAAAAGATCTATCTGATGGAATGCAGCTTATTTAATGATCAAGCTGACAACATCTTTTACCCAATAGGCAGTGTCCATACCAGGCATCATAGATTTAAAAGTATCCTTGGTGTCAAATGCGATGATACAGGTATCACAATCCATGACCTTAGAGATTTCCACTTCCATGGAATAACCATCAGAAGCTTTGATCACTAAAGTTTTCGCATCAGCGCTGGCTTTCACTTTATCAAGCAAAGTCTTTATAGAAATACCCTCTGCCTCCTGTGGTCCCTTCTTCGGGTGTTCAACAGTGACCTTGCCGGCGCCCAACTCAACCAAATCAGCTTTTGTAAATTCGGCTGGAGTTTCAATTTTTCCTTCAACAACAAGCTTGTTTCCTTCTTCAACTGCAACTTCTTCGGTAGTTTCAGCTACGGGCTCAGCAACTTCCTCCGTGGTTGGTTCTGTCCCAATATTCAGGATGATCCTGTCTATCATCCCAACCATCTCATTTTTAGCCAAATCGGAACCAACCAGCTTCAGCGGAAAGTCTTTATCAGAAAGCGGAGTATCATTTACAACAAAAGCAACCTGAATATTTGGGTTATCAATTAAACGGGTGCTATCTAATGTGACCGTATAACCATCTTTTGAAATGACATCCACGGTGTAGCCAGCTTCAGCAAGGGCTAGATTGAACGCATCATCACTGTGTTTGTTCTCGTCATCCACCCTGCCTACCATCAGGTATAGCGGAACACCCACCCAGGTCTGGGCTTTATCATCCTGCCAGGATGCCTGATGGCATTTTCCAGTTGAGCAGGATTCAAAAGAACCGCGATCAATTGTCTCTTCAATTTCTCCCTTGAGGTAGACAGTCCAATCTTCAGCGAGTGATTTTACGGTGAGCTGGTTAATGAACTTTACTGACCAATGCCCATCCACAACCTGGTTATTCTTTTCGCTCACAACGACCAAACGTAATTTGCCATCCATCTGTTCATTGAGTGGTTTTCCATCCATTTCATAAGCGAGAATGGTTTTTAATTCACCCGCGTCATTCATTTCATCCCCTGTCCCGGGATCGTAGGTGATGTATGTACCTTTGGCAACCTGGTCATAAGAAAATGTGATGGCGTATCCGTCTTCAGCTTCAACCTCGACACTCATGGATGGATCCGCGCCTCCAGCTTTTTCTAGCAAGTCTGTCAGTAATACTCCTTTGAAGAGGGAAGGCGGGGTGATCTTCCCCGTGGAGCTCTTAATCCCTGCCTGGCCAGTAATCTGAGGAAGATCAAGCAAATCTGCCATGGTATACAGCTGGTCCCCATTCGGACCAGTTACAGTTAACACTGTATCTTCTGCAGGCAGAGCTTCGACCTCTGTTACAGATTCCTGTTCAACCGCCTCTGCCACCGGTGCTGCTGGCGCTTGTTGGCAGGCTGAAAGGATGAGTACAAGCATCATAAAAAGCAATCCAATTTGAGAAAAACGTTTCATTGAAAGACCTCGCATAGTATAAAAGAATAGATACAACTATAGAGAAGTTTACTTCAGATTGATGCTTTGTCAAGAAAATACATAATAAATAAAAAAGCTTTCCGAACCGGAAAGCTTTTGGGAAATCTACAAAAATGAATTATGCGCACGCCATGAAATCATCAATTTCTCTCCGCGTGGATAAAACTCTTTCCACTTTTCCATCCATCATCTGAACCACTTTATCAACATAAATGCACATACGCAGGTCGTGGGTCACAATAATACCGGCTTTGTTTTGTTCGTGTATCAGGTCTGAAAATATCTTAACAACCTGATATGCCCTTTCTGTATCCAGACTGGCGGTTGGTTCATCTGCGAGCACCAGACTGGGGTTATGCACCAGCGACCGGGCGATGGCAACCCGTTGCTTTTGCCCACCAGAAAGTTGGGAGGGCAGATTATTCTGGCGATCAGATAAACCCAAACGGTTAATCAATTCTTTTGCATATTCCCGTGTTTCGGGAGAGTATGTGCCATTGAGCCGCAACATCATTTCTACGTTTTCAAGCGCTGTCAGATAGGGTAAGAGGTTATTCGCCTGGAAGGTGAAGCCAATTCGTTCTCGGCGGAACTGTACTTTTTGGTTATCCTTCAGGTTTGCCAGGCTGGTTCCATCGATACTAACATCACCCTGAGAAGGATTAAGGAGGGCTGCAAGTATGGCAAGCATGGTCGTTTTTCCAGAACCAGAAGGACCCACCAGGGCAACAAACTCTCCCTTTTTTACTGCCATATCTACTTCATCAACCGCGGTTACCTGGATGGGTCCGCTTTTGTATATTTTTGTTACTTTGGAAGCATTGAGTACTGTATCCATATTCAAATCCTAAGAGCTTAAACCGAGGGCAGTCAGAGGTTCAACTGAAACAGCCAGCCGAACTGATACCAATCCACCAAGGGGCCCAATCGCGAGCAACGCTAACATGGCAACGGCAACCGAATCCCCAGATAGGATGATCGGAACAGAATCGGGTATGCCTAACGATAGAAGGAAAGTGAACAACCCACCCATGAGGACCCCGAAAGTGCTGACAAGCACAATTTGCGAAACAACGGCCATAGCTACTGTTTGATTAGGTGTACCGATGGCTTTAAGGACTCCAATCAGAGGGACTTTTTGCAGCATCTGAATCTGGAAAAAACCACCGATTACAAGGACACCGATCAGTAAAGTGAAAAACTGCTGTGTATTAAGTGTCTGTTGTTGGACAAGATAGCCAGGGATTGCGGTGATTGCTGAATCCTTATCGACCACCTCAAGGTTTGGTACCTGGCTGACAATACGCTGCGCTACATCCTCTGGTTTGTATCCGTCAGCCACTTTTATAGCCAGGATATTGGAAGTGAACTCAGATCGGTTGACTGAAGCTGAAGGTTGCGGGCGGACTTTATCCCAGGTGAGGTAAGGAATAAAGACAGAGGGACGGTATAAGTACTCCTGTCCATCTGTGAGCCCGATAATTCTGACTTGATAATATTCAAATTCTTTTCCCTGAAGCGATTTGATATTTATCGTGTCGCCAATACCGTAACCAGATTCCCGGGCGAAATTTTGGTCTATAACTACCGCGTTTTCATTATCCAAACGCAGCGTTGAACCCGATGAAACATCCGGCATTCCCGGACTGAGCGGTTCCACACCAATGAGAGAAATATCAACATCTTCACCGTTTATTTGGCTGAATACACTCGCTGAGCTCAAGCCAATGGAACCGAGATTCGCCACCCCATCCACTCTGCGAATGTTGTTGAAGGTTGATTTTCCGATTTGACTGGCTGATGATGATAACTGCACCTTATCCTGGAAAACGATTAACTCGGCATCCAGTTTGGATAAGTATTCCTTATTGGCGTTCGATAACCCCTGCGCTAAACCAGCAATGAATAATACCAGCGTAGTGATTAACCCGATTACCAGGCTGAACAAAAAGAACCTTCCCTTATTGCGCCATACTTCTTTGAATGCAAGATAAAACGCCATAATCTCTCCCTTTGTACAATATATGTATAACTACATTATAAAATATTGTGGACTTATACGGACAATTTGTATAAAGAAACACGATTAAAATCATACTCTATTACTGACATACAGGCGAGATATGCCTGTGTTAGAATAATATGAAAATACAGGCTATCATGCGAGACTTCATCCAAATCGATGGCATCTCATTTAATTACCCGGATTTGATTCAAGAGGATCGGAAGACACTTGATCAAATCCGTCTTACTATTGCACGGGGGGAGTATATTGCCATTTTAGGGGCGAATGGATCTGGAAAATCAACTTTGGCGAAAATGATCAATGCCTTGTTGCTGCCTGATTCAGGCTCAGTACACATTTCTGGATTGGACACACGGATACCTGAGAACCTGCCATTAATCAGAATGAAAATTGGGATGGTTTTTCAATCTCCTGAGGAGCAGATATTTTCTTCCACCATCGAAGAAGATGTCGCTTTCGGACTTGAAAATTTTGGCTGGGAATACGAAAAAATGCATGCCCGGGTAAAGGAAATATTAACCCGCATGGATTTATGGGATGTGCGCCAACGACCATCCTATTTGCTTTCGGGTGGACAAACCCAACGACTGGCTTTGGCGGGGGTTTTGGCTATCCAACCGGATTGCATCATTTTCGATGAAGCCACATCCATGCTGGATCCGATGGGGCGGAAAGTGGTTTTACGGCAGATGCGCCAGCTGCATGAACAGGGAAAAACCATTTTGCATATCACCCATTCCATGGATGAAGCTATGGAGGCCAGTCGGGTGGTCGTGCTGCAGGCTGGAAAAGTGGTATTTGACGCGAAGCCAGAAGAATTATTCTCAGGTGATTATGACCTTGAGCAATGGAACCTGGCTTATCCCGCGGACAAGAAATTGTTAATAGAATTACGTGAGTCAATTGATGACTTTCCGCGTGAAATTCACAGCCTTGATGGCGCGGCAGACTGGTTTCTCAGAAGAAATACTTTTCCATTTGAGAGCGATGATGAAGAAAGCCAGGCAGATCGCGAGGAAATATCTGTAACCCAATTAAGGCACATCTATCTAGAGGGAACCCCGTATCAGAGCCGCGCACTACTGGATGTTAACCTGAATGTCATGGATGGTGAAAGCCACGGACTCATTGGCGTAACTGGCTCAGGTAAAAGCACGCTTTTACAACACTTGAATGGCTTGTTACGTCCGCAGGAGGGATCTGTTCAGGTCGGAAAATTCGATCTATCTGATCGAAAATTATCCAGGCAGGAATTGGTACAGTACGTAGGACTCGTCATGCAAAATCCGGAGGTTCAGTTTTTTGAAGAATACACAGGGGATGAAATAGCCTACGGACCGAAAACCGTCGGCATTTCTGAATCACTGGCAGATCGTGTAAGGTGGGCAATGACCCGGGTGGGGTTGGATTTTGATACCTTCAAGGACCGCAGGGTAAACACTTTATCCGGTGGGGAGAAACGAAAAGCAGCCTTGGCATCCATAATTGCGCTCAAGCCGGATGTTTTGCTGCTGGATGAACCCACCGCAGGTTTGGATCCGGTAGCCCATAAACAGATCCTTCAGGTTTTTAAAGAGATGCAGGCTGAAGGTACGACCATGGTGGTTTCATCACACAATATGCAGGATATATTTTCACTCTGCAAAAATGTGACTGTGCTGGATCATGGCAGGAGTGTGGAAACCGGGAGAGCCGGGAAAGTACTTTCGAACCAGTCAAAATTGGAAGGCATGCAATTAGTTCCCCCATCCAAACTAAAATTGATAAATCTGTATCAGCAAAAAAATGCTGCCGAATTGATCCGACGGGAAGGGGAAGAAGCGTATGAGTGAATTTGAATTTATGCGCTCAATGCCTTTTACCGAGTTTTCGCCCCGGAATACCTGGTTACAAAAAATTGAACCACGCGCTTTCTTGCTCTCATTTTTTATTTTTCTGGTCAGTATTCTGATTGTGACAGATATTGCCACCTTGCTGGCAATACTGGTTGTTGTGCTGATTGGTA
>CAZRKL010000106.1:0-9005 GCA_964600595.1 uncultured Leptolinea sp. | reverse complement strand
GCAGATGGCTCTGGTTTCGCTTTCTGAACTTCCTGCGGTTTCTCAGACGAGGGTTCTGCCTGTTTCTCTGGTTTGGGTGTCGCAGCAACCGATGGGGTTTCACCGGAATACTTTTCACCTTCCGCGGTCACGACCGCGATCGGATCGCCCACCGGAACACTGGTTCCCTGCTCAACGAGGTGCTTTGCGACCACTCCCGTGTAGGGAGATTCCACTTCAACGGTGGCTTTATCTGTTTCGATCTCAGCCAGAACTTCGCCTTTAGTTACTTTTTCATTCTCTTTTTTTACCCAGCGGACGAGCACCCCTTCCGCCATATCGAAACCTAATTTGGGCATGGTAACTGTTTCAGCCATTACAACACCTCCTTCACTGCAGCGATGATGTCTTCCACCTGCGGCAGCGCAAGCTGCTCAAGATTGCGGTTGTATGGCAGGGGTACTTCTTTCTGGGCAACCCGTTTGATGGGGGCATCTACATAATCGAATGCTTCTTCATAAATTCTCGCGGCGATTTCAGAACCCACACCGTATGATTTCCAGCCTTCTTCAACAATGACCGCCCGGTTGGTTTTCTTAAATGACTCGAGAACGGGTTCCATATCTAGTGGTCGCAGCGTTCGCAAATCAACAATTTCAGCTTCAATCCCTTCCTTTGAGAGTGCATCCGCCGCTTTGGTGGAAAGCTCCAGCATCTTGCTGTAGGTAACGATGGTTACATCCTTCCCTTCGCGCTGCACTTTTGATTTGCCAATAGGGACCAGGAGCTCACCTTCGGGCACTTCGCCCCGTGTTTGGTAGAGGGTCGCGTGTTCTATAAATAGAATCGGGTCTTGTGAGCGGATGGCAGATTTCAACAATCCTTTCGCGTCTGCCGGGGTTCCCGGAGCAACCACCTTCAGACCGGGGAAATGCGCAAATATTGCATCGGGTGTCTGGGAGTGCGTGGCACCCAGTTGACGTCCGCCACCACCCACCGCCCGAATGACCAGTGGCAGTACCATCTGACCGCCAAACATATAATGCAGCTTGGCAGCTTCATTGACAATGTGATCCATCGCCACGAAGGCAAAGTTGATGGTCATCAACTCTGCCACCGGGCGCAACCCGGTGAGCGCAGCGCCAATAGCGCCACCCACGATGGCGGATTCCGCAATGGGGGTATCTTTTACCCGTTCAGCGCCAAAATGATCATAAAACCCTTTGGTAACGGCGTAGGTTCCACCCCACACACCCACTTCTTCACCCATAATAAAGACCTTGGGATCACGTTCCATTTCCTCCCATAATGCCTGAGATATGGCTTCGCGCATTGTAATTCTTGCCATGATTCCCGCCTTCCTATGGTTCCACGTAGATATGATCGAAGAGTTCTTCAGGTGCCGGTTCGGGGCTCGCTTCTGCAAATTCCACTGCCTTTTGCACCTCTTCTTCCGCGCCCTGATTGAGTGCCAGGAATTCTTCGGGTTTGATCTTGTGCGTTTCTTCGAGGTATTTCTGGTAAATGCCGATGGGGTCGTTTTCCTGCCAGCAATGAACTTCATCCTGTTTCCGGTACCGCTCGGGGTCTCCCATGGAATGCCCGCGGAAGCGGTAAGTAATTACTTCAAGTAAATACGGTCCGTTGCCCTGTTTGATATATTTCAAAGCCTCTTCAGATGCCTTGCGAACAGACATCAGGTTCATGCCGTCAACCTGACTGTTCTTCATCCCGTAACCTTCCGCCTTCTGGCGAATATCCGAAACAGCAGATGCCCTTTCCACGGATGTTCCCATACCATACTGGTTGTTCTCGCACACCCATAGAACGGGGAGTTTCCACACTTTTGATAAATTCAATGCTTCATGAAAGAAGCCGATGTTGGTTGCCCCATCACCGAAGAAGCAGATGGTTGCGGCGTTCTGGTTCTGATATTGATCACCTAGGGCAAGACCGGCAGCTAAAGGCAAGTGGGCGCCCACAATCGCGTGCCCTCCCCAGAAGTTTTTATTTACATCCGCCATGTGCATGGAACCGCCCCTGCCTTTAGAGCAGCCAGTGGCTTTTCCCAGCAATTCCGCCATCACCTCATTAGATGACAATCCGCAGTTGATGGCTATACCATGATCGCGGTAGGCGGTGATCACCCTGTCGGTTTTCTCGCGGGCAGAAATAATGCCAGTGGAGACTGCTTCCTGGCCAATGTACAGGTGTAAAAATCCGCCGATTTTGCCCTGCTGGTACAGTTCGGCGGCTTTTTCTTCGAGCCGTCGGATGACTACCATCTGGTAGTAGAGATCCAGGTATTCCTTTTTATCCATAATGATTACCCCTTCCGGTAATGACGTATTGCAAAATTCTAATTCAGCCCCTCCAGAGATTCCATTTGTAGTATCTAAAAGGATTATACAAAAATAAAGCTCTCCATTCCATACCAAATAAAGGTTTGTATAAGTGATGAATAAGAATCGGGAAGGACATTGACTGCCTTCCCGATATTTTTAATAAAACTGGTTATTTCTTTATTTACACGAATCTTTCCCGGATCTTGGCGCTGGCAAAATCCATTGCCGCAACGACGACCACAATGAATAGAATAACTGTGCCTGCCTTGTGATACTGCAAACTACCAAAGAAGGTGGATAGCATCAAACCGATACCACCGCCACCCGCAAAACCAATAATGGTAGCCATACGGATGTTAATATCCCATTGATAGATGAGATATGACAGGAAAGGTGGAACGATCTGCGGCACAATCGCGTACATAATTGTCTGCAGTTTATTCGCCCCGGTTGCAGTTGTCGCCTCAATCGGACCCGGATCGATATTCTCAATCGCTTCAGAGAATAGTTTTCCCATCAATGCGAATGTTGTGATGGATAAAGCTAACATACCGGCGAAAGGTCCAATACCCACCCAGTAAACAAATATTGCTACATAGAGCAGCGCTTCGATTGAGCGCAGTACATTAAATATCGACCTTGTTCCATAAAAAATCCAGGCGGAGAATTTACTTTTTCCCGTAAGGTTCTTTGCAGCCAGAAAACTGAAGGGAATGGCTAATGCTCCACCAAGCGTGGTCGCCATCAATGCCTGCATGATGGTTATAATCATTTCCCGGGAAACGTTTTTCAGTACCTTTGCACTGAGGTCAACCTGTAAGAAATCGACCAGGAGCCTGCCAAATGTCGGACCCGGATCAAATAATTTCGTCAAATCAATCTTGGTCACTTCCCAGCAATACATGAAAGCCGCAATGCCCAGAATTATATAGAAAACATTTCTAATTTTCTTTGAGAGCGGAAGTTTCTCCACAGATTTTGGCTGATCCTTGAGAATATTGAATCGCCATTTACTGCTGATAAAGTCAACCAGAATGATGACTACCGCCACAGCCCACAGGGCGGCAGCATACTGTTGATATCCACCCATCCGGATAGTTTCAAGTACGAAGAAACCAATTCCGCCTCCCGCGACAAAACCGATCACGGTGGCTGAGCGCATGTTGATATCCCAGCGCAGGAGTGTGTAGGAGAGAAAAGAGGGAATAATCTGGGGAATGACTGCAAACCTGATGATCTGCAAGAGATTTCCCCCGGTAGCCTCAATTGCTTCTACCGGACCCGAATCAATATGTTCGATTTCTTCAGAGAAGAGTTTCCCCAGGGCTGCAATAGAGTGGATGGTTAATGCAATTACACCTGCAAATGAACCCAATCCGACCCACACAATAATGATCAAGCCCCAGACTACCGTATCCACCGCGCGGACGATATTCAGTAAAGTTCTGGAAATATAATAGATAACCGAACCGCCCGGAATACGGCGCATTATATTGTGAGCAGCGAGAAAACTGATCGGTATGGCTAAAATCGTTGAAAACAGGGTTGCCATTAAACCAATGGCAATGGTTTCAATCAGTTTACCGGTTTCAAACCCGGGTATTCGCTGATTTTTTGTTGCTCTTCCAAACAAAATATCCCATGAACCTGCGGTGACAGTACCCTGTTTTCCAAAAAGCCGCCCAATATTCTCACTCGGGAAGATTTCTGGTGGCTCGGTCCCATCTATTTTTGCCCGGAAGTATTCTTCCAGACAAGCCCAACCACAAACATCGATTTTTTCTCCCCGGCGGACAGAAATAAAATCAGGATTGATTAACCTGGTCGCAACAGTTCTGGCATCTTCAAACCGGGTTATCAACCTTTCCATTTTTACATTGGTTACGTTCCAACCAATCACGTATAGAATTACCGCGGCTGATAGGAACGCTAGCAATCCTGATGATTTTTTATTCTTTGCCAGGGCAAACGCATCGTAAATGTTCCAGAGATAAAAAACTATGAATGGAATTACCAGCCAGCTGAACGCTACTTCTTCATTACTGCTGATTTTGCCAATTTTAAATGTGGTGAACGCCCAATTAACAAGGTACCCCAAAAGGATTGTGAAAATAAAAATTGAGATTCCCCGCCAGGTTCTTTTCAGCAGTACCTGGGTGGACCCTGGAATAATTATGGATAAGAATGGTAAATACTTGTCAATCGCCCTGATCGCGGTGTTTTGATTCGATTCGGATTTCATGCTGTTAGTCTCATTCTTCCGCTATTCAAGTTGCTAAACTACCTGGATTCTTTCGGCTTCTTTACCATAAATTTCTTTGAATTGCGCATCGTCAATTTCTTTCGGTAATCCTTCAAAAACCAGATAGCCATCTTTTAATGCAATAGCTCTGGTCGCATAACGATGCACCAAATCCAAGAAGTGAAGACTGCATAATACGGTCATCCCGTATTCTTTATTCAATTGTTCAAGGTATTTTAAAATTGAATGTGCCAGCACCGGATCAAGGGATGCAACAGGTTCATCCGCAAGGATCATCTTGGGTTCCTGCATTAATGCCCTGGCTATTCCAACACGTTGCTGCTGTCCACCAGATAATGAATCCGCCCGGACATCGATTTTATCTTCCAGTCCAACCATTTCAAGGTTTTTTTTCACCCGCTCGTGGTCTTCTTTTGAAAAAATGTGGAATAAACTTGGGAAAGTTGGGACATAACCCAAACGACCGGTCAACACGTTAATGTTTACTGAAGAACGTTTTACCAGGTTGAATTGCTGGAATATCATACCAATCTGCCGGCGGATCATGCGAATGTCCTTCCCGCTCGCGGCGGTAACATCCACATCATTCCATATAATTTTCCCGGAGGTTGGTTCTATCAGGCGGTTAATGCAGCGCAAGAGCGTGGATTTGCCTGATCCACTCAAGCCAATGACTGCCAGAAATTCGCCCTCTTTTACTTCAAAGCTTACATTATTTAATGCTTGTGTACCATTGGGATATGTTTTAGATAGATTTTCTATTTTTAACATCGGATTTGCCAATCTGAAAAATAGATTTGTTGGTAATCATTATATCCAACAATAGAGAATTTCCAAAATAAAAAAAGAGGCAGGTCGGTTGACCTGCCTCTTAATTACAAATTACTTGACGAGCGAGGCGGGATCTACCCCGGCTGCTGTCATAGTCTCAGCAAACTGATCATAGAAATCAGGTTGAATCTCGACTAAACCATTGATGTTGTAAAGATCTTTTAGTAAGGTCTTTCCAGCTTCATCCTCAGATAACTTGAGGAAGGCAGCCACGATCTTCGCGCGCAATTCAGGATCGAAGTTCGGAACGAACTGGATACCATCATTGGGGATCGGATCAGTTACATAGAAGACTTTTACCTTCTCGGTGATGTCGGGATAAGTTTCGTACAGTTTCGCTGATTCATCAATACGGACATCGATGTAGCTCACACCAGCATCGCAGTCACCTTTGTAGACAGCTACGCCAACATTCGGGTGAGATCCGGCATTGGTGGCTGTGACATCACCAGATTCCGCATCAATACCATTGGCTTTCAAAATGATATTCGGGACGATGTAACCAGAAGTGGAGTTGGGATCAACAAAGCAGAAGGTTTTTCCCTTCAGGTCTTCCAACTTTTCGATTCCAGTGTCAATGCCAGCCATGAACTGACCGCGGTAGTAAGGCTGCATGGTTCCGGCAAGATCCTTGTCGGGGCTGATGTCAGTGACGGCTAACTTACGAACGGTTGCCAGAGCGGGGTCGATGCCATATTTCGCATCTGCCAGCAAGACTGAGAAAGTATTCAGGAAACCGATCTGAGCTTTCTCGGCGCCCATAGCTTCAATGGATGCGGCAAAGCTGGTGCCCACTTCGATCTGGAAAGTTAGACCAGTTTCAGTGTTAAGCCAGTCCGCAATACCCTGTCCGGCGAGGGTGATTTTGCCAGTATCACCTGATGGAACAAAGGTGATGACACAGGGCTTATCGGCGGAGCCGCATGTCACGAATGGAATGGCGGTCGGCTCAGGTGTAGGCGGAACTTCCGTGGGTGGTACTTCAGTTGCTACTTCAGCAGGCGGTACTTCTACTGGAGCTTCTGTTGGGGCGGCTGCAGGAGTGCAGGCGGCTAATGCCATTACTGCAATCATAGCGATGGCCATCAACATATACAGTTTGGATTTCATTGTATTCCTCCTTATGGAATATTTAAGGGAATTGTAACAGAGAGTCCTCTGATTTCCCCATTGAATAAATAACCGACTCCAATTGTACTCACCAAATCCTCGCGATGCAACGATAGGAACCTTAAAAAATAGCATTACATTCTATTGGAGGATTAGGACCGCAAAACCAGAACGGCCTTCATCTATTTGGGAATTTTTTATTTTTGATGGGAAACATTTTTTCAGCCAAGTTGGATAATCTCAGTGGAAAGATGACCTTTTTCATCAATTTGTATTATTCCATAGCTTGGATGGGGATCATGACCATTCGGCAAACAGGCTGCTCCGGGATTAAAAAACAATCTATCACCGATCCAACGATTTTCAATTATATGTGTATGCCCAAATAGGAAAACATTCGCATGGGGGTCAAGACTTTCCACTAGGGATCGGTATCTTTTGAAATCATACCCATATACTCCATATTTAAACTTATCCATTACATAATGAAAGGTGGTGCCGTGCCCATGTGTGAGTAGGAATCTCCACTTACGAATTTCGCATGTAATTACAGCTGGAGCATCCTGGAAATTTCTCAGATCTCTGTTCCCACGCACAAAATGACATGGTGCAACTTTCTTGAGGAATTTTAGTGATTCGGGGTATGCAAGATCGCCCAGATGAAATATCACATCTGGAGAATCCTTACCCAGGTTCTCAATTAAAACAGGATTGAACTCTGGATTAGCTGATGTGGTATGTGTATCCGAAACGACCGCAATTATTAATGGTCTTTTATCTGGTATTATTATTTTTTGATAAGAAAGTGATGACTGTCTCATTTCGCTATTTCCTTATACTATGTCACACCCCCGTGGGTAACTGTTGACAATTTAGAAGTCTATCATTTATAATACAGACCGCCAATCCCCAGCAAGGATATGCTGGGGAGGTATTATGTTGTTTTACTCAGAAAAGAGTAGAACCCCCAACTTCCCCATGACCGGGCGCTGAGCGCGTGGAAAATGGCGAAGTGAAGATTGGAGAGGAATATGAAATATGCAATCGTTGAATGCGGCGGCAAGCAATATAAAGCCGTCGAAGGCAGCATGATCGATGTCGATCTGCTGACCCAGGATCCCGGGAATGAAATTGCCCTGGATCAGGTGCTTTTGCTGGTCGATGGAGACCAGATTTCGGTTGGTACTCCCAGTGTAAAATCAGCGAATGTGAAAGCTAAAGTTGTGGATCATGTAAAAGGTCCAAAACTTATTGTTTTCAAGTATCGTCCCAAGAAACGCATTCGTGTAAAAACGGGGCACCGCCAGCATTACACCCGTTTACTGATTGAATCAATTTCAGTGGAGTAGGTAAAATGGCACATAAAAAAGGTGGCGGTTCATCCCGCAATGGTCGTGATAGTAATTCCCAACGTCTGGGCGTAAAAAAATACGGTGGCGAAACCGTTTTATCGGGCAATATTATTGTCCGTCAGCGCGGTACCCGAATTAAACCCGGTCAAAATGTTGGCATTGGCAAAGATGATACCCTCTTCGCGACAGCGAATGGGACAGTTCAGTTTGAAACATTACCCGACGGTAAAAAACGCGTTCACATTCTGCCTGCTGCTGAGTAAGGCGAGTTGAAAACAGCATTCCCTCCGGGGAAAAGGAAATGATTAATCCATGAAAAAAGATATTCATCCCACCTATTATCCAGATGCCCAGGTAGTGTGTGCATGTGGTAACACCTGGACAACCGGTTCAACAAAACAATCCATCCGAACAGAAGTCTGCTCAAAATGTCACCCCTTCTTTACGGGTCAGCAACAGCGTTTAATCGATATTGAAGGACAGGTCGACCGCTTCTACAAGAAGTTACAGGCTCGTCAGACCTATGTTGATGGGAAAAAAGCTCGTGATGACGCGAAGACATCCCCAGATCGTCCCATTACTGAGCTGGAACTTGGAATCCGTCCAACAGCCGCGCTCGAAAGAGCAGGTCTTACCAATGTCGGACAGATCCTCGACAAGCTGGCTGAAGGCGAAGCCGGTATTCTCGAAATTGAAGGTTTTGGTCGTAAGTCTCTCATTGACATGAAAAAGAAACTCCGCACTCTGGGGTATGAACTACCCGCTGCAGCTGATGAGATCACTGTATAATATTGCCCTTCAATTATCTTTCAAGTAAACTTAACAGACAGAAGCATAATCGCTTCTGTCTGTTTTCATTATCATTCCAATACCTGAGGCAACCATGAAGCATCACGCTGGATCAGTGGAAGTCATATGTGGATCAATGTTTAGCGGGAAGACTGACGAACTCATCAGAAGACTCCGCAGAGCTACGATAGCGCGTCAGAAAGTTCAAGTTTTTAAACCAGCGGTAGATATCCGGTACGCAGTTGAAAAAGTAACTTCTCATGCAGGTACAGAATTCGGCGCGGTTCCAGTCAACCAGGCGGCGGATATTCTGGATAACCTTGAGGCAGACACAAC
>CAZRKL010000105.1:0-9125 GCA_964600595.1 uncultured Leptolinea sp. | reverse complement strand
CGCTCTCTCGTACCCATGCCAGTATAGCCGGGTGGGATGGGGAACACATGTGAAGAGATCCCTCTCCAAAGACAGGGTGTTGTTTACGGAGAGCGATTGTCTCCTTTAACCAGTTAAGGAGAGAGTTGGAATCCGCTTCTGCTTGAATCACATTGACTTTCTTGTACCCGTATTCCGCATCATCAATCACAGGTATCTGGATATTTTCAGCCGGGGCTGAGGAGAACCCGGCGTTGTAACTTGCATCCCACTGCATGGGAGTGCGGACGCCATCCCTGTCTTCCAGGTCGATGTTGTCTCCCATGCCAATTTCATCCCCATAGTACAAAACCGGGGTTCCGATGAAAGCGAGCAGAATTGCGTGCAGAAGCCGGATTTTTCGCTGGTCGTTATCCATCAATGGCGCAAGCCTGCGTCGGATTCCCATATTCAGCCGCATCCTAGGTTTGGGCGCGTAATAATTCCACATGAACGCGCGTTCTTCAGGCGTGACCATCTCAAGGGTAAGTTCATCATGGCAGCGTAAAAATATACCCCATTGGCAGTTATCTGGCAGGTCTGGTGTGCGTGCCAATATTTCTTCAATGGGTTTACGGTCTTCTTTTGCCAGTGCCATATAAAGACGCGGCATCAGCGGAAAGTGAAAGTTCATGTGGAATTCATCACCATCACCAAAGTATTCTCTGGTATCTTCCGGCCATTGGTTGGCTTCTGCAAGAAGCATTACTCCCGGAGCATACGCATCTACAAAGGCTCTCAACCGTTTGTAGTATGCGTGCGACTCGGGCAGATTCTCACAATTGGTTCCCTCCCGCTCAAACAGGTAGGGAGGCGCGTCCACCCGGATGGCATCAGCTCCCTGATCGATCCAGTATTGCACAACCCGCATCATCGCTTTTTGTACTTCGGGGTTGTCATAATTCAGGTCTGGTTGGTGATTGAAAAAACGGTGCCAGAAGTATTCTTTCCGCAATGGATCATAAGTCCAATTGGATTTTTCATAATCTACAAAGATGATCCGCGCATCCTTATACTTCTGGTCAGTTTTACTCCAGACATAATAATCCTTATATTTCTCATGTTCCGGATGGTTGGGATCACGGGATGCCTGGAACCACAAGTTTTGATCAGATGTGTGATTAGGTATCAGTTCAACCATGATCTTAAGTCCGTGGTCATGCGCTGCATTGACCAGTGTACTGAAGTCGTCCAGGGTACCAAAATCGGGATTGATCTCAAATGTGTTACTGACATCATAACCACCATCGCGCATGGGAGATTGTGTGATGGGCAGTAACCAGATCAGGTCCACTCCCAGGTCTTTCAGGTAATCAAGGCGGGCTGTTACGCCCGCCAGATCTCCTATCCCATCACCGTTCGCGTCATAAAAACTACGGGTGTTTAACTCATAGATAATCGCCCGTTTATACCAGGTGTTACTTTGCTGCATAATACCTCTATAATTATCCTTTGACTGATCCAGCGAGCATGCCGCGGACAAAGTAACGTTGCAAGAGCAGGAATACCAGCAATGGTAGTATCATGCTGACGAACGCAGCTGATGTCATCAGATGCCAATCCTGTCCTTTTTCACCCACGATGGAAGCCAGTGCATAAGTGACCACCCTGTTTTTCTCACCCAGGAAGATGAGCGCTACCAGGTAGTCATTCCACAGCCAGAGGAACTGGAAGATGGCAAAAGATGCCAGGGCAGGTACAGATAATGGCAGTATCATCTGCGTAAAGATGGTGAAGTTGGATGCGCCATCGATGAAAGCTGCTTCCAGCAATTCGCGGGAGAGAGAACTGATGTAGTTAAACAACAGGTATGTTGCTAGTGGAAGACCAAACCCGGTGTGCGCCAGCCAGATGCCTAAAAAGGTTCCGTTCAAACCAAGTCTCACATAATCTTGAAGGATTGGCACAAGCGCAATCTGCAGAGGGACAACCAGCAAGGCAACAATGATAGTGAATAAAATGTTCCTGCCTGGGAAATCCAGCCAGGCAAAACCAAAAGCGGCAAACGCGGCAATTAAAATCGGGATGATTGTTCCGGGTATGGCAACTGCCAGCGAGTTCAGGAAAGCTCCACCGAGGTTATTGCCCTGACGGGTGATCGTGTTGCCTGCTCCGTCGGTAAAAGTGATCGTTTTTCCACCGATTACATCCTGGTAATTCTTAAAAGTCAGGTTTGTCGGAAAGCCCACCCATCTCTTCTCTGTCACTGTCAGGGTTCGTGTTCGTTTATTACCGTACCAGGTAAGCAGGCGTCCATCATCCAGCGTTATTCCCTCGCGCCATTCATCAAAGGTGGCAGTAACGCCTTCCACTGTGATGGGTCCGTTTACATCCGTCGCATCATCTATCTTGAGGGTGCCAACTTCCACATCCGCTCTATGCGGAAAAACAGTCCACCATCCAGAACGGAAAATATCCTGACTCTGGCGGAAGGAGGTTATAAGTACACCAAATATGGGAACCAACCAGATCAGGCAGATAACAATTAGTATCAGGTTGGTGAGTATCTGGGAGGATTTTTTTTGGGATTTGAAGCTTTTTGCCATAATTAAAATCCCTTCCTTCCTTTGTTGAACTCACGTAAATTGTTAATGATGAAGGGCAAGACTGCAATTAATAGGACAATAGCGATTGCTGACGCGCGTCCGGTGTGATTGTATGTGAAGCTTTGCAGGTAAAACTCATTGGCGATGACATTAGTTCCATTATTTCCACCGGTCATCACCCGAACGACATCGAATGTTTTCAAGCTGAAAATGACTACCGTGACAAGCACAGTGATTAACGTTCCTTTGATGTAAGGTACGGTTACATTGAAGAAAGCTTTTACTTCATTTGCACCGTCAATCCTGGCTGCTTCCAATAATTCGGCTGGAACACCTTTAATTGCTGAAGACAAAACCACCATGGCGTAACCGGTTTGCAGCCAAACCATGATGATAATTAGAAACAAATTATTCCAGGGAGGCATAGCCAGCCACGGTTGAGATTGGCCTCCAAATCCTAATACGATCGCGTTTAGTAGTCCAATTTCCTGGATGCCAAATCCTTCACCTTTGTAAGTGTAAATAAATTTCCAAATCACACCCGCACCCACAAATGAGATAGCCATGGGCGCAAAAATGATGGATTTATAAAGAACCTCAAGCTTGGTCCGATCAGCCAGAACCGCAATGATTAATCCAAGACCCACGCTGAATGAAGTGCCCAATACAAGCCAGAGCAGGTTGTTTCTGAAAGTTTCCAGCATTCTGGTGTCAGTAAATGCAAATATGTAGTTACTCAGACCAGCCCAATCATTGCCCAGGGCATTTCGAAAGCTCGAGATCAGTGTTCTTAGAACTGGAATGGCAAGAAACCATCCCATAATGACCACTGCAGGACCAACAAATACAAATGGCTGCAGCAATTTCGCCCATTTTTTGGGGAGTTTATTTACCAGCCAATTGGCAACAACGAACAAAAGGGCAACTCCGCCCACCCCCCAGATGATGGCTACTACCACCAGCACTATCTGGGGAGCCTGGGATTTACTTAAAAATAAATATCCCTGCCATAAGACAAGAAATGTCAGTACAGGGACAAATAGTGAAATCAGGATTTGACCAATTGCGGTACTTAACCATCCTAGAAGGCCGGTTTTGCCCGTTTTGGTGTCTTGTGTTTGAAGCATACACACCTCCTTGCCAATTGGTTTTAGTGGAAGAGCAAGATGGCTTGCACCATCCTGCTCTTCTTTATTCTTGTGTATGGATCGGGATGGACACGATCCAGTTGTTATTTTTTACTCAGTCGGCCATGAGGCGTCGATCTGCTGGAGGGCAGTCGCGCGGTCAACGGAACCGCTTACGTAATCGGTCATGTATTTCCAGAAGGTGCCAGCACCAACAGCGCCGGGCATGAGGTCTGATCCATCGAAACGGAAGGTCGTGGCATTGCGGATGGTCTCAGCAACACCGCGGGTTACCGGGTCTTTGTACCAGTTCAGGTCAGCATCGTTGTGTGTCAGGATGGCGCCACCCTGTTCCACCCAACCCTTGAGGGATTCACCGGTGGAGAAGTACTGAATGACTGCGCGAACTTCGGGGCGGTCATTGTACATGGCATAGATATCACCAGCGCCGAGTACGGGCTTGCCAAGTTCTTCCTTGATGGGGGGCAGATAGAAGAAGTCATAATCTACACCAGAAACTGCTTCCTTGGGGAAGAAGGAGGTTACGAAGTTGCCCTGGCGGTGGAGCCAGCATTTAGCAGGAGTATCGAACATGGGGGCGGGGGCATCACCAAAGAAAGTGGTGGGGATAGCTTTGCGTCCGCCGTAAACATAGGCGTCATTGAACCAGATTGCTTCGATGTAGTCGAGTGCTTCATTGACTTCGGGTGAATCGAATTTCAGTTCGCCCTTGACCCATTTGTCATAGTTTTCGGGGGTGGTGACGCGCAGCATCACATCTTCGATCCAGTCGGTCATGGTCCAACCGGTGGCAGCGCCAGATTCAATACCGATGCACCAGGGGGTGTCGCCATCGGCGGCGATCTGCTCGGTGAGAGTCATCAGTTCAGCCCAGGTGGCGGGGACGGTGTAACCAGCTTCATCAAATGCTTTCTTCGGGTAGAACACGAAAGATTTACCATTCGCGCGAGCCCAGATACCAGCTGTCATGGGGCCGTCAGGACCTTCCATGGTAGCCAGATCACGCCAGGCCTGGCTGTAGTTTTCTTCCAGCCATGCGGGATTGATAACGGTGTTCATGTCAATGGCATAGCCTTTGGCAACCGAGATTGCCAGCAGACCAGGCTGCGGGAAGTCTACGATGTCAGGGCGGTCTCCGCCATCCAAACGAATGTTGATGGTGGCTTCGAATTCCTTGGAGCCTTCGTATTGAATATCAATACCAGTTTTCTCTTCGAATGCCTTGATGGATTCTTCAAAGATTACTGCATCTGCATCGGTGAAGGGACCACTCATGCTAACAACGGTTCCAGTGTACATACCGGCGTATGCGTTTGCCAGTTCCTGACCTTGCGGTAGGGCTTCTGGCATGGCGGGTTCGGCAGGTGCAGCGGGTTCAGCGGGTGCGGCTGGCTCAGCAGGAGCAACAGGCTCTGCTGGTGCAGCGGGTTCGGCTGGGGCGGCTGGTTCGGCAGGCGCCGCTGGGGTGGCGCAGGCAGCCAAAAGCATGGTTGCCAGCAAAACTAAAGCAGTTAACTTCCACAACGATTTCATATCATCCTCCAAATTTGATTTATTGCCGATAGTTACATAATACAACTTTCTGAAAAAAAATCTATTCTCTACGCACCTCCTCTAAATAATCTGTTCAAAAAATCAGACAGTCTCCCGTTCAATAACCTTGAGAGGTAATTGAATGTGTTGAATCGATTGCGTTGAATCCATCAGCCGGGAGATTAATAAATTGGCAGCAATTTTCCCTGATTCGTCCAACGGCTGGTGTATCGTCGTCAGACCGAAGTATTCTGCCATGTCGATATTGTCAAAACCAATTATTGCTAAGTCCTGTGGGATGTTCAGCCCCAGGATTCTGGCTTCCCGAATCAGCGCGATTGCCTGTAGATCTGTGGCAGCGAAAACTGCCAGCGGCTGGGTTTTGGCGATCATATTGCGGAGGACTGCCCCGGGATCCAGCGCGTATTCGTGAATAAAATCTTCATCCAGAGGGATATCAAATTCTTTCAGTGCTTTTTTGAACCCCTTCAATCGTTTACTGATCGGATCAACGCCGAATTCAGGCTGTTCTTTCCCGCCAATAAAGGCAAGGTTCCGATGACCTTTCTCAATCAGATACCTGCCAGCCATATACCCACCCGCGATATCATCAATCTCCAGAGTCGAAAAATTCGGCTCATAGAATTCGATCAAAACAGTTTCCATTTTGTTTTCTATGAGCCGGTGGGATACGCTTTCATCAAATACCTGTGAAACAATAATTAATCCGTCCAGTGTTTTCCTGATCGGAAGTGTTTCCAGGTAGCTTTTTTCACGCGAGCGGGAATCAACCGGGTAAATTACCATCTCGTAATCGTTCTTATTTAGTACGGTTGCAATTCCGCGCAACCGTTGAACAAAGGATGGGACTGTAAAGAAGGGGATGATCACGCCAATCCGGTGGGTTTCCATGAGCGCCCGCGCACGCGATTCGGCTTTAGGAATGTAACCCAGTGTGTCAATGGCTTTCATGACAGCTGAGCGGGTAGCCGCATTTACTTTGAGGGGAAAATTTAACACGCGTGAGACCGTGGCAATACTAACGCCAGCAGCTTTTGCTACATCATAGATCGTCGGATTTGAATTTGACATTAGGTATCAAATACTGTAACTACTTTTATGTAAGCACTTTCATTATAGAGATAGAATGAGGCTGAGTCAAGTACTGATTCCTTAAAAAATCAATTTCCTTACATGGATAACAGGATTTCTTTCATCGCTTACAAAAACTCTCCTTCAATTGTGAAGGAGAGTTTAGCCTTTGTCGAATTCTATAAATTAAATCCAGTGTAAAATGCCCGCGAAAACGACCAGCATCGCCAGGTTGACGGCAAACAGACCTCCGATGAATTTTTTCTGGATGGCTGGTTTCCAATCGTAGCAGTAGAACGCTGCCAGGAAGAAAGGAATGTATACCGTGATCGTAACAAGGATGGCGCCCCACCAGGGGTACACCCATACAAAAGCCGGTGTTTGCGCCAGAAATATCTCGAGGATACCTGCAAACGCGGCGTTGCCCAGCGCGAAAAGAAGACGGTTGTTGATGCCCAGTATTTTTGCTTTCGGATCAGCCGGCAGAAGCTTGCTCATCACCAGTCCGGCGATGGAGAACATCAGACTCAGTTCAATACCTACACCGACGAGCAGCAGCCAGGCTGTTCCAGTGGGTACGGTCCAGAGGGCATGCCCGGAGAAATGTTGAATGAGCGCATTCAGGATCTCATAAAACCAGTGCACCATGTAAAGTGCCAGACCCGCGGCAACGCCCTTCCAATTGCGGGCAGCAATTTCATTGAAATACACATACAGAACCAGTGCAAAGAGCGGTAGTACATACCACTGAAATGTTTCGCCATTGCGCAAAATTGCCAGCGCCTGTGCGGTAGCTTCAGGATTATTCATTAGATTTCCTCAATTTGTAGCGGGAACTTGGACATAAACTCGCATCCGTCTTTCTTAATCAAGATAGGATTTTCGTAACGGAAGCCGATGTTTTCTTCAGGGCAGGCGTACTGGATGGCGCAGATCAGCATTTCGCCGGGTTCGTATACATGGTCAGGATTGGTCCAATATGGGAATGGTCCATCATTCCGCCCGATGCGCCATTCATCTCCCAGCATGCCGATGCCATGCTCGAAACCGGGCACCATGTATTCGGCGAATCCGCGGTCTTCGCAGAATAGCATCATCTCATCCGCCAGGGATGATGGGCTCACCCCCGCCTTGTAGGTCTTCAGGCAGAGCGAGACAAGGTCCACGAAGTTGTCTGCGTGCCAGCGTTGCCGCTTTGTTGCCGGAGCCAGAAGATAATTGTGTGAATGGTCGCCCAGGCACAGTTTATACATGGCGTGTATGTCTACCATCAACGGCTCGCCAGATTGTATGACCCTGCGGGATGCCGGTGTGCAGGCGCCGCCAGCCAAACCGGTGCGGTAGCCAGATGCGATTTCATTCCCACCGGTGAAAGACCACTCCCATTCGCTGCCGGCGCGACGCATCGCCAATGCTGCAATGCCCGCGATCTCGGTTTCGGTGATCCCCTTGTATCCGCCTTTCAGTACATCCAGTACCGCTGCGTGTCCCACATCGACAATGCGGGATGCTTCGCGGAAGCGGTTTATGGTGCCTTCATCCTTAATTACAGATAACCTGTCCAATATGTCCAGCGCGTTCACCAGTTCGCAGTCCGGCATTGCTTCGGCGAATGCCAGATACTCCCCGTGGGTCAAGTTGCCTTCAGGCAGATAACTCGACATACCGGCTTCGATGCCAACCCTGCCTTTGCCACCGGGCAATTTTTCCTTGATGAAATCAGAGATAAGCGTAATCTGGTCCTGACCACCCATCGGGGCGTAACCCAGTACATGGTCTTCATCCAGCCATGATTCATCCAGAACTCGGGCTGCGTCAATTACAAATGTGAAAACTGTCGGCAATCCTTCTGCGGGGATAACGATAAAGGACCGCCAGGGGCAGAAGGCATCCGATACCCAGGAGAGCGTCCGTAACCGCGAACCGAGATAAATATCCACTTTATCTGCCGCCATTTCTTTCTGGATGGCAGTTACCCTTGCGGGAAAATCAATGAAGAAAGGATCATTGCTCATATTGTTCACTCCGCGTACTCGCAGGGGATTTCAGAAAGAACTTTATTCAGCCTATCCACAACGGATGAAAGTGAAAGTGCTTTCACCATGTTTCCTTTTAATCGGAGTTTTCCTCCCATTAGCGCAGATCGAGAGCCGATCTCTGCCCGCGATATCCTGGCAAAGGTATCATAATCTCCGCTGATCACAAATTCAGCCTCGGGGAATTGTCCTTCTTTCAAGGAAATTTCATCAAATTTCCCGTCAACTATCTTGTAGTAGAGTGCCTTATCTACACCATCCGGGCATTTCTGGTAGATGGTGAGCATGGATGAAGTGAGATGTTTCATAGCCTCAGCGTCAAGCTGTTCGCGCAACCGTTTTTGGGCTTCTGCCGCCCATTCCTGGCTCAAGTAATTCATGGTGTTGCTTACCCTCCCTGTAATGAAAGATGATCTTCATTATGGCACAAAATATAAATCATACCGGTCTCGCAATAAGTCTGAGAACGTTTTCTCCGGGATCAGCGCCAAAACCTACCCTGATAATTCTAAATTTATCCAAGGAGATATTGCAAAAGGAGTAAGACTGCCATGCCAAACAGTATGGTGATCAGCGCGTTGCGGGTTTGCCAGGCGATAACTGCCGCGAGAATGCCGGCAATCAGCCGCGTGTTCGAAAAGCTCAAGAAAATCGCATCACCTTTGAACAAAATCTCCTGGACCGCGATAACCGAAAGTACAGAAGGGGGAACATATTTGAGAGACTTGTGCAGCCAGACTGGCATCTCGCGT
>CAZRKL010000104.1:0-9234 GCA_964600595.1 uncultured Leptolinea sp. | reverse complement strand
GCCATTCTTCTGCGCACCTATCTTGAAGATAGGTTTCTACGAAAAGAATTACCTGGATACGCTGATTACACGTACCGGGTAAAACACCGGATAATTCCCGGAATCTGGTAAAAACTCAAATCAATTATTTCTCCAGCCGAAGCCAGATGTTCTCTTCCACCAGTTTATAACCAACTGATTCAGCCAAACGCTGCATGGGCTGGTTCTCTGAACTGGTCATTACCTCAATCAAGGATGCGCCTTCATCAATCAGATGCCGCATGCAGAATCGCATGATTGCCTTCCCCAATCCTTTTCCATGCCAGTCTGGATGAACAGCCACAGGATCAGTATAACCAACGAATGAGCCATCTGGCTGCCTTTCCAGATTACCCACACAATACGCAACCAGTTCACCTTCAGGTGATTCCATTACATAATCCAGATCCTGCCTGTATTCAGGAACAGCCATCATTGCGCGGCGATATTCTTCATCCAGCTGACCATCAGGGTGAGCTGCCAGATGTAAATCCAGCCACGCTGATATTTCACTTTCCCCATTGAGTGGACGCACCTTAAATCCGGCTGGCAGCTCCACATTTAACGCTTCTCTGGTAGGATCAAATTGGTAACGATATGAACGCAGTCCGGTTTCGACAAATCCTTTTTGTTTAATGATTGCCAAACGCGGACTGTCACTGAACTCGCAAGTATCCAACGCCTTTTCATCAAAGTTTTTCAGAGCGATCTCCAATGCCCACGGGAGAGCCTCATCCACCAGAGCTGGAAAATCCAACTCATCATCCACATCTATACAGAAGTTCTGATAATCATCCACCAGAACTACGCATTTGATGTGATTGTCTGGATCCACCCAAACCTTGCAATCCTCTTTAATTTGGGGGATTTCCAGTTTTTCGCTAATATCAGAAATATTCGGTCGACTGCCTTTTCGGCCAACAAAGGTGATCACCTGCAATCGATCTGTTTGTTCATTAAAATCCCGAAAAGATAAGTTCAGCATGGAATGAACTCCCTTCTGCAAGATAGATTACAGCACATCATCCATAATTACCTGAGCTCCCCGGCTGGAAACGCTGGTGAGGAAAATCCGGCTGGTTTGCCCGGCTTCTTTAAATGCATGTTGCATCGATTTCGCCACCTGTTCCATTCCTTCCAACCCAAAGGCAATCACCGATGGACCTGCGCCAGATAACACCGCGGCGGCAGCTCCACTTTTCCTCGCAGCCAGGATGGCTTCAGTAGAGCCGGGAATCAACGGTAGCCGATATGGCTGGTGCAGTTTATCCACCATCACATCGCCCAGCAAACCCAGATCTCCATTCCTGAAGGCTTCCAGAACAAAAGCCGTCATCGCCATATTGCTGACAGCATCAGATAGAGCCACCTTGGTGGGTAAAGCTTTCCGCGCCGTTGTTGTGGATAGTGCTACATCTGGCAGAACCACCGCTGCCTGTAGAATATCACCCCCCATGGTCCCATCCCAGACAGTTCGATAAACTACTTCATCATTCACTTTTCCGACCAGAACCAATCCACCTTCCAGAGCGGCAGCGGCATTATCGGGATGATGTTCAATTTCTGTGACAAGTTTCAGTATCTGCTGCCGATTTAACGGACTCCCCAATAGTGCGTTCGCACCCAGCACACCCGTCAGAGCTGCCGCAGCACTCGATCCCAAACCAGAACCTACAGGAATCGCGTTGTAACATCGGACAAGCATACCGGGCTCAGGTCTTTTACCCATCAGGTCGTAAACCCGCATGGCAGATTTCAGAATGAGGTTGTTTTGATCAGTTGGGATTTGGTCCGCACCTTCCCCCGAAACTACGGCAACCATCCCCCTGCCCTCGAGTGAAAAGATGGTTTCATTCCAGATATCCAACGCCATGCCCAGACAATCAAATCCGGGTCCGAGATTGGCAGTAGTTGCCGGCACACGAACTGTTACAGATTTCATTGGAACTCCTCCCGCGGGAACAACCAATCCGGGTTCAGATCTATCCGGCAGATTGGATAAATTCTTCCACCCGGGATATATCGAGCGGAAGAGATTCATACTTAAAGAAACGGGTAATGATATCAGGGTCTTTCAACCCATGACCGGTACATACCGCCACAATCCGCTTACCGTATGGATCAAAACGACCGGCGTCAATTTCTTTTTTCAGCCCGGCTATACCCGCAGCAGAAGCAGGTTCGACCCACACGCCACTGGCAGCCAGCAGTTTTTGGGCAGTCAGGATTTCTTCATCTGAAACCGCCATGATATAACCCCGCGATTCCTCGGCAGCCTGGAGCGCCTGCTCGCCGCGGGCGGGTTTGCCAATCCGGATGGCGGTGGCAATTGTTTCAGGTTTCTCCACCGGATGACCCAGAACGAGCGGTGCAGATCCTTCTGCCTGCACACCGAGAATCTGCGGCAAGCCTGTTTTCTTTAATCCCTCATACTGCTTGAAACCCATCCAGTAGCTGGTGATATTGCCGGCGTTACCAACAGGCAGGCAAAGCCAATCGGGCGCGCTTCCCAGAACATCGCAGATCTCAAATGCAGCAGTTTTTTGCCCCTCGAGTCGATACGGATTGAGGGAATTCACCAAGGCAATGGGATGCTTTTGGGTCAGTTCCACCACCAAGGTGAGGGCATCATCAAATGAGCCTTGAATCTGAAGCACCTTTGCCCCATATGCGACTGCCCCGGCGAGTTTCCCGGCGGCTACTTTGCCTTCCGGAATTAAGACGATACAACGCATCCCTGCCCTTGCAGCGTACGCCGCAGCCGAAGCTGCTGTGTTACCCGTGGACGCGCACATGACCGTTTGCACACCCCTGCCGGCAGCTTCACTGATCGCAACTGTCATACCGCGGTCTTTGAAAGATCCAGTCGGATTCAACCCCTCAAATTTGACCCAGAGTTCAAATCCACCGCCGAGTGAATTTGCAAGCCCCGGCATGGGTATTAGTGGAGTATTCCCTTCCAGGATGGAAATCTCCCCCGTGTGGAGTGGGATTTGCATCAGGGTACGATAACGATCCAGAACACCGGCGTAAGACATTTTCTTTACCTCTCACAATTTATTCTGTCTGGATTATAGCTTTATATCTTGTTTGAGCAAAAGACTCTTATTTTTGAATTAGTGATAAAAATCGAGCTGGGCTATACTTGATTATTGAAAATGCAGATTTATGGAGGGCGGTGATGAAGGTCCAAAATAAGGCAGCATGGATTTGTATATTTGTGCTTATATTGTTTTCAACAGCCTGCCTTACCGGTAGTGGTGTAAAAGAAATTCCAGCGACTGCCTTGCCTTTGGATCCCGTCGAAACAACAACAATCAGCCCTCCAGCAATCACCATCGCGGATCCAACTTCAATGCCAAGGCCTTTTCCTGTTTCTGATCCGAACATGATCAGCCAATGGGCGACCCAGGCATACGCAGATCCAGATACAAATGACCCGGCCATGGCATTGGGGATACCGGATACCAACGGCTGCGGCAGACAGATAACAGGCTGGTCTGACGGCGAACCAGATGACAGTGGAAAAGAAATTTTCCTGCAGCTGCAGTATCAAACACAAGTATTGCCCAAAATGGTAAGGGTAGTTCAGAATGATCACCCGGGCGGCATCATCCGCGTGGAGCTGATGAATTCAATTTCCGGCTTAGGCAGGGTAATTTACGAAGCGGATCCTGTCAGAAACTCTGAATGTCCATTCACTCAAGAATTTTCAGCCAACATCGATATCGTCATCGATACCATCGTGCTCACGCTCTCCCGCTCCCTCACCCCCACCGCCATTGACGCGGTTGAGTTAATTGGAACCATTCCGGGTTTTGTTGACCTCCCGGTATTCTGGCGGGTGCCCATCCCAATCAATGACCCGGTTGAACTAATCCAACAGGGTGGAATCGCCACTGACAGTCTGAGCAACCTGTACCTGGCTAACGGCAGGGAAGGACTGCATCGTTTTGATGTTGAGGGCAACCCCTGGCAGATTTTCAGCATCCCGGTGGAATCGAACCTGGCTGATGTTACTGTGGATAATATGGATAATATTGTGGTTGCCGACACTACTTACCAATGGTGGGTTACGCTGGATCAGGAGGGATTACAGATTATTGCCGGAGGGGAAGAATTTGGGTGGGATAATCCTCGCGAAGTGGCTGTTCACCCGGAAAACGGGAACATCTATCTTTTGGATCAGACCTCCGATTATGCGAGAATCCGCATTTATAAACCAGACACCGCCGAATGGATACAGGATATTGATCTGGAGACGGGAACATACACTGGTCTGGCATTCGACCGGGGAGGGGTTCTTTATACTCTGGAAGTTAATTCAGCAACTGTGGTGAAAATCAACCCGGTGGGTGGGGATATTCTCGATCAGATCGGATACCCCGATTTAATCAAGACCCAGCTCCGAGACCTGGCATTGGACGAAAACGGCAATATTTATGTTTTACTGAGTTATTCACCTGACAACCAGGCAGTGTACATCCTGGATACCTATGGGAGAGCGATCCACAAGTTTGGAAGATTGGATTATAAGAATGACCTGCAGCGACCAGAGGGCAGTTTCTTTGAGCCCATCAGCATCGCCGTCACCCGGGATGGGCGTTTCGTGTTTGTGTACGAGAATGGATATCTGACCTGTTTCAACCTGGAGACAGTGTGGTGGGAGTGACTGGACCATCCATTTATTCGTGTCTGGGGCTATTCAGGCATTTTTGAGGAGTGGTGCTCCACAATTTTCCAACCATCCTCTGTCTCCCGGTAAACGAATGTAAAACGAGCCTGGATGGTGGACTCAGGTTTTCCAGTTGGGGAAAGAGCAAATTCGTAAATTCCCGAATTAATCGCTAAATCGCCAAACACCCTCACATTCGACTCAACGATATTTCCTGATGGGCGGCTTTGCAAAAAGTGGGCAAAGTAATCGGCAATTTCTGCGGGATTGTGCCTGACCTTGTTGGAAACGGTGGGCAGGAGGATGGCATCGGGGGCATAGAGGGCGGCTACATTATTTTCATTGCCTGAGAGCAACGCGGTATTCCACTGGTCAAAAAGTGAGAGGATGGTGTTCTGGCTTGTCATAATCAACTCCGGAAGGCAGTTTTTCTTATCCTATCATAATTTCGCGAATCATTTGAACAAAATTTGAACGTATTACATTGCAAAACGGTGTCGCTAAGACTATAATAAACCTTACAAGGCAGTGACCGGGACGAGTAACCATTTTCCCCGCGGTACAGGAAGGGACTTCTCGATTGGAAGAGTCCTCCGCGCACAAGGCGAAAACCCCCCGTGAGCTGGAAGCTGAAAACATATGTGAGTAAGCGACCCGGCAGCAGCCGTTACCTGCATAGATGAGATGGGATGTTCATTCGTCATTCAATACCCTGGAAAATGATAGATTTCATTAACCAGGAAGAGATTCTTCGCTTCGCTCAGAATGACATGAATACCTGATCTGGGTGGAACCGTGTGAGTAGTAACTCTCACCCCAGTATGGGCGAGGGTTATTTTCTTTAATAACCTCGCTGATCAAACATCAGTTTTGTACCAAGGTTTGGAGGTAAGAATGGAAGAAAAATACGAAGAAAGCAAGTTGTACCGGATCCGGCACTCGGCTGCTCATGTCATGGCGCAGGCTGTTCTGGAAGAATTTCCCGGCGGAAAGGTAACCATCGGACCACCCATCGATGATGGTTTTTATTACGATTTTGACCTGCCGCGCCCGATCACCCCGGAAGACCTGGCAAAAATCGAAAAGCGAATGCGCCAGATTATCGGCGCCCGGCATCCTTTTATCAAACAGGAAGTCAACGCCGAGGACGCCAAGAAGATCTTCGCGGATCAGCCATACAAGATCGAGTTGATCGAAGGGCTGGAAAGCGGCGGACAGGATGAATATGGGAACATTATCCAGGAAAAACCGGTGATCTCTACCTATACGCACGATAAATTCACCGACCTGTGCCGCGGTCCGCATGTGGAAAACACAGGAGAAATCAACCCCTCTGCAATCAAGCTGCTAAATATCGCCGGAGCTTACTGGCGGGGTGACGAGAAGCGCCCCATGCTGCAGCGTATCTATGGCACCGCCTGGGAAACGCCCAAACAACTCGAGGAATACCTGTGGCGTATCGAAGAAGCCAAGAAACGTGATCACCGCAAACTCGGTCAGGAGCTTGATCTGTTCAGCTCTGTAGATGAGATCGGCGCGGGATTAATCCTCTGGCACCCCAAGGGCGGAAAGATCCGCAAGATCGTGGAAAACTTCTGGTCTGAGGAACATGAAAAATCAGGCTACGATTTTGTTTACACGCCCCACATCGGCAAGTCACAGCTCTGGGAGACGAGCGGTCACCTGGGTTTCTACAAGGAAAACATGTACTCACCGGTGGATATCGACGGGCAGCAGTACTTCCTCAAGCCCATGAACTGCCCTTTCCACTTGCACATCTATAAAAGCGCATTAAGATCATACCGGGATCTTCCCCTGCGTTACGCAGAAGAGGGAACGGTTTACCGCTACGAGCGGAGTGGTGTGATGCATGGGTTGATGCGGGTGCGCGGGTTCACCCAGGATGACGCGCATCATTTCTGCCGCCCTGACCAGATGCCGGAAGAGATCGATTTCGTGCTGGATTTCAGCCTGCATATCCTGCGTAGCTTTGGCTTCTCAGAGATTCAGGCATACTTGAGCACTAAACCCGAGAAATCGGTTGGCGAGCAGGAAAAATGGGATGCAGCCACAGAAGCCCTGGAAGCCTCACTCAAGCGGGCTGGGATCTCTTATAAGGTGGATGCAGGCGGTGGTGCCTTTTACGGACCCAAGATCGACCTGAAGGTAAAGGACGCGATCGGCCGTGAGTGGCAGTTATCGACGATTCAGTTCGATTTCAACTTGTCTGAACGGTTTGACATCACCTATATTGGCGAAGATGGTCAACAGCACCGTCCATATATGATTCACCGCGCCCTGCTGGGTAGCCTGGAAAGGTTCTTTGGTGTGCTGATCGAGCATTACGCGGGTGCCTTCCCTGTCTGGCTCAGTCCGGTCCAGGCTGTGATCATCCCCATTGCAGACAGGCACCTGGAATACGCCGCGGAAGTAAAGAAAAAACTCAAGGAAGCCGGTTTACGGGTGGAACTGGACGAACGCAGCGAGCGGATGAACGCGAAGATCCGCGACGCGCAGAAACAGAAAATCCCATATATGCTGGTGATCGGCGACGCAGAAGAGTCTGAAGGAAAGGTCGCCTTGCGAATGCGCGGTGGTGAAAATCCGGGTCCGATGCCTCTGGCTGAATTTATCCAGCTGGCCAAAGAAGCGGTGGAAAAGAAAGCGTAAACACAGAGAATACCGAGACCGGCAAACTGGTAATGAATCACTGCCAGATTGCCGGTTTTGGAAGTATAAATTTGACGTCATATTTGACGATTCAGCTTGAATCATGGTATTATCTAGACTGCCTGACCGGTTCCCTGAACCGGTATTTAGATATAACACAAGAGGAGATCGCTATCAGTACAACCAACTTTCGGGTAAATGAATTAATCCGCTCACCTCAGGTTCGCCTGATCGGTGCAGATGGAGAAAACGTCGGCGTAGTCGATACCTACGTAGCGCTGCGGATGGCGCGGGAAGCCGAACGCGACCTGGTGGAAGTGGCTCCCAATGCAGACCCACCCGTATGCAGAATCATGGACTTCGGGAAATTCCTTTTTGAACGGGAAAAGAAAGAACGCGAAGCCCGAAAATCGCAGACCAAGATTGAAGTGAAAGAAATCCGACTGCGTCCAAAGACAAACGTCCATCACCGAGGTTTCAAAACACAGGACGCGCGTAAATGGCTGCTCAGCGGGATGAAGGTCAGGGTATCGATTAAATTCCGCGGTAGAGAAATCACCTACCCCGAACTGGCGTTGGAAGACCTGAAAGAGATAGCAGAAGAGCTTGCCGATGTTGGTGTAATTGAACAGGCTCCTTCCCTTGAAGGAAAAATGATGGGCATGACACTGGCACCTGCCAAGTTTGCCAAGAAGAAACCTGAAGCCGCGACTGCACCCGTTGCAGAGGCGGAAGAGAAAAAGGAATAACCACACTTACCGGTGTGATTTTCAAGGCTGGGTTTATCGCTTGCCCAACCAGCGAGAATATCGCGAATAATTTATTGAGAGGAGTATTGCTGTGCCCCGCAAGGTTAAAACCACGAAATATAAGTTGAAGACCCACAAGGCTACCTCCAAGAGGTTCCGCCTGACGGGTGCTGACAAACTGATGCGTACCAAGGGTGGCAAAAGCCATCTGCGCCGCCGCACCTCAGAACGCACTGCCGCTCTGTTGGCAGAAATGCTGCCTGTGGAAGGCGCCGGTATCATCAAGCGCGTCCGCCGTCTTGCCCCTTATATGAGCAAGAAAGACTGAGACAAGTGTATTGTTCCCCACTGGGGATGTTCGGATAAAGATTTTATTGCGGCTGCTGGGTGCTTGCAACGGGTTGGTATCAACCGGCGCCCAGGGGTTCGTGAAGGAGTAACATATGGCACGTGTAAAAGGTGGACCGCAGGGTCACCTCCGACATAAAAAAATATTGACAATGAACCAGGGCTACAGCGGCTCTCGCCACCGCCTGTTCAGGCGCGCGAATGAAGCCATGCTGAAGAGCTTGTTCTATGCCACCCGTGACCGCCGTGTTCGCAAGCGTGATCTGCGCCGGTTGTGGATTGTCCGTATCAATGCGGCTGCCCGGTTGAATGGTTTGAGCTACAGTAGATTCGTTTACGGAATGAAAAAAGCTCAAATTACAATCAATCGAAAAATGCTGGCGGATCTTGCAGTGCGCGATCCCCAGGCGTTTGCCGCTGTGGCTGCCAAAGCCAAAGCAGCATAATCTCATCCTTCTCAAGCGATACCGGGCAGAGGTTTCTCTGCCCGGTTTATTTTTTGTGTGAAACTCTTTTTGATAAAATTCGTATATTAAATGGTATATTAAAAGCAGGTTTCTTTTTTTTACGCTTCAGGAGGTATATGGAAGCATTAGCAATTTTATCTGCCTTCGGGCTATCAGCCAGCGCCGGGTTGAACGCCTACATTCCTTTACTGGTAATTTCCCTCATTGCAAAGTTCACCAATTTGATCCACCTCAAACAGCCATGGGATGGTCTAACATCCTGGTGGATCATAGGCTTGCTGGTAATTCTGTGTATCGTTGAATTCTT
>CAZRKL010000103.1:0-9467 GCA_964600595.1 uncultured Leptolinea sp. | reverse complement strand
CCGCGTGGTAGGCAACAGTCATGAGAATACCAAGGGTGGAGGCATCATTCAACGGGTCTTCAATGTGAACCTTGCCTTCCCATTCAGGATTGGTGAGCTCCCACAGATTGCTGACAGGGCAACCATCCGGATTCAATTCGCTGTTATATGCCAGAACGCGCACACCAAACCGGGCGGTTAACAATGGGTCGGTGAGTTCGGCAGGGACAACATCCTTATACTCATCCGGAACAAACTTCCAGAGATACTGCTTTGGAACCAGTTCGCCTTTGATGTTGGGTCCACCACTGCTGAACCAGACATCACCGGTGAATGCGCCGGCTTTCTGTTCTTCCAGGGTTTTCAGGTAAACATCATCGCCACCCAGATCGAAGCCTTCCACCTTAATATCCGGATACATTTCCATAAAAGTTTCGGCGGCTTTCTCAATTTTGGATGAGTTGGCATAAACGAGGACTTTGCCTTCCTGTTTGGCTGCAGCTTCAATGGCTGCCCAATCCTGGGTTTCCGGTTCATACGGACCCAATTGGTTGGCTTTCAGCCAGGCTTCCTGCGGAGTTAATTCTGGTTCGGCAGGAGCGGCCGGTTCAGCCGGTGCGGCGGGTTCTGCTGGAGCAGCGGGTTCGGCCGGGGCAGCGGGATCAGCAGGTGCAGGTGCGGCTGCAGGAGCTGCGCATGCGGCAAGCATGCTGACTAATACAATGAATGTTGCAAGCTTCCAAAACGATTTCATTACATTCCTCCTAAAGGTTTTAAATAGCCGACACGGTCACAAAACAAGTTTTTTTCGATTCTGCCTCCTCCTTGAACTGCGAATCATACCTGGAATGTGCGGGGATGCCCCGCGATTAATCACAGATGAGATCACCTGAAGCCTTATCGAACAGGTTGATGGTGTCTTCATCAAACTTCAACCAGATTTTTTGATCCATCTGGATCTTGCTTACACCCATCTCTTTAACGGTCAATTCTGTGTTTCCGCGATGCGCGATGATGGTTGTATCTGCTCCGGCAGGCAGGACGGAATAAGCCTGGAACTCGACCGCATCATCTTTGGGTTTGGTTGATATTTCCACATCTTCCGGGCGAATCCCTACCACCACATCTCCAGATTTTCGGCAGGTCTTGACCGGAACATTGAAGTTGCCCACATCGACTACATTCTTGCCTGTAATCCAACCCGGCATCAGATTGACTTTTGGGTTACCAATAAAATCAGCGACGAATAAATTGCTCGGGAAGTGATACACATTATCCGGCGAAGCCATTTGCTGGATCACACCTTCTTTCATAACAGCGATGTTGGTAGACATGGTCATGGCTTCAATTTGATCATGGGTAACATAGACGGTTGTCGCGCCGGAAATATGGTGCAACCGTTTGAGTTCTGTCCGCATATCCATGCGCAGACGGGCATCCAGGTTGGAGAGCGGCTCATCCATGAGGAACACTTTGGGACGGTAAGCGAGCATACGAGCCAGAGCGACACGCTGCTGTTGTCCACCGCTCATCTCACGCGGATAACGGTCCTCGTATCCCTGCATCTGAACTTCTGCCAGAGATTCTTTTACCCGTTTATCCATTTCTTCATTGGACATTTTTTGCATCTCAAGGGCAAAGGTCATATTCTTGAAAACCGTCATGTGCGGCCAGAGAGCATAATTTTGAAAGACCAAACCGAGGTCACGCTGTCCGGGTGCCATGGAAATTCCCCGGTCACGGGAGAAGACCAGTTTGTCACCAATATAGATTTCGCCTTCATCCGGATCTTCCAGACCAGAAATACAGCGCAAGAGCGTAGTCTTTCCGCAGCCAGATGGACCCAACAGGGTGAGAAAAGATCCGGCTTCAATCGTTAAACTTACGTTGTTTACTGCAATGACTTTTCCGAAACGTTTTGTGAGGTTTTTTATCGTAATAGGGGTAGCCATGATTCAATCTCCTACATTCCAAGACCTTTTTTCAAACTGCCGCCGCGGAAGCGGCTTATCAGGAAGTTACCGGTAAGCACCAAAGCAATCAGGATGATGATGACCGCGTTCGCCTGCTGCTCGTTTCCATTCTCGATATAGCGCATGGTCATACTTGCCAGCACCTGTGTAGATGGCGTCACCAGAAGGATGATCAATGATAGTTCACGCATGGTGGTGATGAACGTCATCAAGAATCCGGATACAAAACCGGTACTGGTGAGCGGGAAAATGATCCGCTTGAAGCGCTGCCACGGACCCGCCCCGGCAATCGCCGCGGCTTCTTCCAATTCCTTACTCACCTGCAGCATGGCGGAGACGCCGCTGCGCGAGGAATATGGAATATGCTTTGCGACCGATACCACCACTAACAGGGCAAAGGTGCCATACAGAGCAGGAATTGGCCCGACCGGTTTGGTGAACATGGAGATATACACCGCTCCAAAAGCAATACCAGGGATAACATAGGGGATAAAGGCTATTTGCTCGACGATCTTAGCCAACCTGGTGCCCCTGCCTTTGACGATTGCATAACCCAGGATGACACCCAGAACCGCCGTAAAAAGGGCAGTTAAAAGAGCCAGGCGGATGGAGTTCCACGCGCCCAAATAGATCCTGTCATTGAGCAGGACTCCAGGTTCACCGTTGTTGATGGTTAAATCGCCCTGACCGATCCAGTGCGCCAGCGTAAAGTTACTGAGGCTGTAATCGCCCGTTCTCAGCATCAGGGTGCTGTAGATGAGCAAAGCCAGGGGCAGGATTGCGATGATAAACTGGAAGACCAGAACAATGGCAGTGAGAATTCCCTTGAAATTGCGCAACTTTACTTTTTGCGCCATGAAACCGCGTCCGCCAATGGTTTCGTAACTCTTTCGGGTACCGACCAGCTTCTGGTTTAACATCACCGTGGTCATGGCGAATAAAATGAGTACGATGGCAAGAACAAATCCATCTCCGTAGTTCCCGATTCCCGTATTGGACCGCAGCATGGTGGAGAGTGTGTAATAACGAACCGGCACACCCAATACATTCGGACCACCAAAAGTGCCCATGGTCTTGGAGAAGGTCATAATAAAACCTGAAGCAATAGCCGGGATCACCAGAGGGAAGGTGATTTTGCGCATAATTCGCCAGCGTCCCGCACCCATGAGTTCACCGGCTTCTTCCAGTGAGGAGTCAATGGATAGCAGGGCAGCGGAGACAAAAAGGAAGAAAAAAGTGTAGTAATGCAATCCACTGCTGAAAATAATCGGGACTGGACCGTACGCCAGCCAGTCTGGTGGGGGTGTACCGGTAATAAATTCCAGCAACCCCGGGGTTCCCCCGGATGTACGGTTCTTGAACATGACCGTCCATGCCATGGCTATTGTCCAGGAAGGCATAATGTACGGCACGGTTGCCAGGATATGGATGATCTCCCGTCCGGGCATATCCGTGCGGACCACCATCCAGGCCATCAAGCCGCCGATCATCAAAGCCAGGGCGGTGGCACCCAGTGAAATTGTCAACGAATGAAGCAATGGTTCATAGGTCATGATTTCACTGATCTGGCTGGATAACATCCTTATCCAGTGATACAGGGTAAAACTGCCCACTTCCGCATCTTTGATTACGCGCAGATCGCTATCCTGCACGGTGAAGGTGGTGACAATCATGCGGTAAAGCGGAATAATCACCATGTAAAACATAACCACCAGCATAATAATGGAAAGAATGACATGCGGGCTGGTTAACCATCTGTAAATACGCCTGATGCGCGCAGAATTTTTTTCGGAAAATATACGGTTCATAAACGAACTTACATCCATGCTTATCTCCTCATCCACGACTCTACGAATATCAATCCAGAAAACCAGGTACAAGTGAGATATTACCTTCCCCAGGGCGCGGGGAGTCTGGCGGTTCTTTTACATCGGACGTCCTCCTTAAGAATGAGTTGGCTTACATAACAGAGTAGATTCGCGTACTTGTACCAATAATTAGTTCGATTTTTTTAAAATCGGGATAGCAAAAGGGCAGGTTTATTCATCTGATTTCGTCAGGGTTTTCAACCTTTCGCGGAGCAAATCCAGTTTATCCAGAACGGGGATGATCTTTTCCTGGTCTTCACTCGCGAGGGCAAGCAGAAGCGTGTTGACGATGGTCATTGGAACCACCAGGGAATGGAACTTGGAAACTGGTCCCCTGCGGGCAGTGAGGAGCACATCTGCTTTATCACCAATTAAAGACTCGAGGGTATCTGTGAGCAGGATAATCTTACAGCCCACCTCGTGCGCATATTCCAAAACGAGGTTCAAGGTGGGATTAAGATCAAAAAAGGCAATCACAACCAGGAGATCGCCGCTATTCATCAAAAGCAAATTTTCAAGGACTTCGCGCCCGGCGCTGGTGAGGGTTATCACCTGCTTGGCAGAGCGTTTCAAGCGCAACTCCATCAGGTCTACCAGTGTTTCTGATGGACCCAAACCAAACACATAGACCCGGTCCCGTCCTTTTAATAATTCAACCGCCTTATTCAATTGACCCCGGTCCACTGTTTCGAGCGCCTGGGTGAGGTAGTCAATTTCGCTGACGGTCAACCTTTCGAAGATGTCACCCGCTTCACGCAGGTCATCCAATTTGGAGCGCAGACGCGAGGAGTGAGTGATCCGCCTGCGGAAGTTGCTCTGTAAATCAGCCCGCAAGGCTGGATATGAAGCATACCCGAGGGTGCGGGCGAAACGCACCACTGTTGCTTCGCTGACCGCCAGCCGATCGGCAATTTCTGCCGCCGAAAGGAAGGCGGATTCATCTATATTCTTCCTTAAGTAAGAAGCTATTCTTTTTTCGCTTTTAGTTAATTCCTGGAATCTTAAAGAAACAAGCTGGGTGAAGTCTAAGTTTGCATTTTCGCCATTCATCGTTTTTCTTCCTCGCGAGAAGGGTAAGAGTCAACCCTGATGAGATGTATTGCTACTTGCATTATCTAAAATTTATGTAACTAGACTTTCATTTGAGTAGATAATACAACATATTTATTATTAATGCAAGTTTTCTTACATTTTTTTCTTGACTTTAAGTCTGTTTTTTGATACCATCATGAGTGCATACGTGTGCGTAATTTGTGCGCACCGCAACCCATGATTCAGTATCCCCAAAATATGTAAGAGGAGTACCCATGTCTGCTTATATCAGCAACCTACATCAGACGGTCTCAACTACCGCGACCGATTATTGGAATGACTCATGCTCGGTCCAGGAATTAACCTACGCCATTGAAAATGGCGCCGTTGGCGCGACCACCAATCCGACCATTGTCGTGAGTGTACTTAAAAAAGAATTGGAACTCTGGAAGGACCGCATCCCGCAGATCATCCGCGACAATCCCACCGGGTCGGAAGTTGAAATTACCTGGCAATTAATTGAAGAGATGGCGGTCCGCGGGGCAAATATGTTAAAGCCCGCTTATGACAAATATAAAGGGAAAAAGGGGCGACTATCCATCCAAACCAACCCCGCCTTCTATCGCAATCCACAGGCAATTTGTGATCACGCCGTCCACTGCAGCAAACTTGCCCCCAACATGCAGGTGAAAGTGCCCGTTACAAAAGCCGGTATCTGGGCAATTGAAGAAGCCACCTACGAGGGAGTTTCCCTGAATGCCACCGTCAGTTTTACCGTTCCACAGGCAGTTGCCGTTGCTGAAGCTGTGGAGCGCGGTCTCAACCGCCGGGTCAAGGAAGGTAAATCCATTGAAGAAATGGCTCCGGTTTGCACAATTATGATCGGCCGCACCGATGATTGGATGAAAGCGGTTGCAAAACGGGACGGTATCGACATCGATCCCGCCATCCTCGATTGGGCTGGCATCGCGGCATTCAAAAATGCCTACCGCATCTTCCAGGAGCGCGGTTACCGCGCCAGGCTGCTGGCAGCCGCTTACCGCCACCTCGGGCACTGGTCTGAGCTGATTGGTGGGGATATTGTCCTTACCATCCCCTACGAATGGCAGCTCAAGATCAATGACAGCAATATCGAGGTCAAAGAAAGGATCAACGACCCGGTGAACCCCGCGTACATCGAAGAAATGATGAAGAAGATCCCGGATTTCAAGATGGCGTACGAAGAAAAAGGGATGACGATAGATCAATTCGACAGCTACGGCGCGACCGTCCGCACGCTGCGCGGTTTTATCAGCTCATACCACGAGCTGCAGGGTGTTGTCCGTGAATACATGCTGCCCAACCCAGATGTGAAAGCCTAAGGAGGGTTTATGACCACCATCCGTCTCACCATGGCGCAGGCGTTAATCCGCTTTTTGAAATCACAATATGTTGAGCGAGACAACGAACAGGCACCCTTCTTCGCCGGCGTTCTGGGGATCTTCGGTCATGGAAATGTCGCCGGCATCGGGCAGGCGCTGCAAGAAAACCCGGATTTCCGCTATATCATGGTCCGTAATGAGCAGGCTGCTGTGCATATTGCCAGCGGATTTACGAAAATGAAAAATCGGATGCAGGCATTTGCGTGTACATCCTCAATCGGTCCTGGCGCCACGAATATGATCACCGGTGCTGCACTGGCGACCATTAACCGCCTGCCTGTGCTGCTATTACCGGGCGATATTTTTGCCCGCCGAAATGTAGCCCCCGTGCTGCAACAATTGGAATCTCCCAACACGCAGGATATCAGCGTAAACGACTGCTTCAAACCAGTATCACGCTACTGGGATCGAATCACCCGCCCCGACCAGCTGCTAACCTCGCTGCCGGAAGTAATGCGCGTGCTCACTTCACCGGTGGATACAGGCGCTGTGACACTTTCACTGCCGCAGGATGTGCAGGCGGAAGCTTATGATTACCCCGAAGGATTCTTTCAGAAACGTGTCTGGCGCATCCACCGTCCACTGGCTGACCGCAGCCGTCTGGAAGATGCGGTCAGGATGATCCGCGCCTCCAAGCGACCGCTCATTGTTGCAGGAGGCGGGGTTCTCTTCAGTCTGGCTACGGATGCTCTGGATGAATTTAGCCGCCAGACCGGTATTCCGGTGTGCGAAACGCAGGCAGGCAAAGGCGCGCTGCCCTATAACCATCCCTGTAATTTAGGCGCAATTGGCGCCACCGGTACACTGTCTGCCAACCGGGTTGCACGTGATGCCGACCTGGTGATTGGTATTGGCACCCGCTACTCTGACTTCACAACAGCATCCAAAACCGCATTCCAGAACCCTAAAGTTCGCTTTGTAAACATTAATCTGTTTGAAATGGACGCCTTCAAGCATTATGGTATTCCCCTGACCGCTGATGCCAGGGTAACCCTGGAAGAACTCACCGGAAAACTACAGGGTTTCCATGTAGAAGAGAGATTCAGCGCTGAAATCACCGCTCTTAAAGAAGAATGGGAAAAGGAAACCGACCGGTTGTTCCACCTGAACCACCAGCCTGTCCCCGCCCAGAGCGAAGTGATCGGCGCCATATGGGAATCTGCCAAACCTACCGACGTACTGCTCTCAGCCGCGGGCAGCCAGCCCGGCGACTTACACAAACTCTGGCGGACACACACACCCAATTCTTACCACATGGAATACGGCTATTCCTGCATGGCATATGAGATCCCGGCGGGGATTGGTGTGAAAATGGCGGACCCCTCTCGCGAAGTGTACGTGTGGGTGGGAGACGGCACATATCTGATGAACCCGACAGAAATCGTCACCGCGGTACAGGAAGGTTTGAAACTGATCATTGTTGTGGTAAATAATCTGGGATTCGGTTCCATTGGATCTCTCAGCCACTCATTGGGCAGCGCCGGATTTGGAACCTACTTCCGCAAGCGCGACGAGCAGACCCATCAACTCAGTGGAGAACAGCTGCCGATCAATTTTGCTATGAACGCCGCCAGCCTGGGAGCAAAAGTCCTTGAAGCGGATACGATAGATGAATTCAAGAAAACGCTGCAGAAAGCCCGCGCGATGGAAGAGACCGTGGTGATCGTCGTTCGCACCGACCGCGAAGCCAAGGTCCCCGGTTATGAATCATGGTGGGATGTCGCTGTGGCGGAAACTTCCAGCATGGAAAGCGTGCAAAAAGCCCGCAAGGATTATGAAGTCCAGAAAAAGAAGGAAAAGTATTACTTCTAATTGGACTTATAGAAATTAACAATTCATATCTTTTGGTTTGAGGAGGATTTATGATCCAAATCGCGAATGCACCCTGTTCATGGGGAGCATTGGAATTTGACCTGGACGGAAAGGCTGCCACTTTCGATATTGTGCTGGATGAAATGCAGCAAACAGGTTACGCAGGCACCGAGCTGGGAGACTGGGGATTCATGCCCACTGATCCTGCGGCACTTAAGAAGGAACTGGCAAAAAGGAATCTGGTTCTGCTGGGTGCTTTTGTGCCAGTGGCGTTGAAAGACGCGAGCACGCACGCTGATGGCGTTGCCGCTGCGCTAAAAGTTGCCCGGCTGCTTTCAGCGGTGGAAGGCGACAAGCCCTTCATTGTTCTGGCAGACGAAAACGGCAAAGTTCCCGAACGAACCAAAAATGCAGGCAGGGTGAAGCCTGAAATGGGATTGAGTACCGCTGAATGGCAAACCTTTGCCGAAGGTGTGGAACGCATCGCCAGCGCGGTGAAAAAAGAAACCGGCATGCGGCTGGTTTTCCACCATCACTGCGGCGGCTACGTGGAGACCCCGGATGAAATCGACACCCTCCTCAATCTGACTGACCCCAAATTGGTTGGACTTTGCCTGGATACCGGACATTACCAATTCGCGGGCGGGGATCCACTGACTTTTCTAAAGAAACAGGGCAGCCGGGTGTGGCATATGCATTACAAGGACTGCCATCCACAAATTGCCGAACAATCCCGCAAAGAAGGTTGGGATTATTTCACTTCTGTCGGCAAGGGTGTGTTCTGCGAATTAGGCAAGGGCGCCGTAGATTTTCCGGCGGTGGCAAAACAACTGGAAACACAGGGCTTCAATGGCTGGATCGTAGTCGAACAGGATGTGCTTCCGGGTATGGGCAAGCCCAAAGATTCAGCCCAGCGCAACCGTGAATACCTGCGCTCTATTGGTTATAAATAGGAGGAATAGATGACAGACAAGAAAACCCTCCGCGTGGGTGTGATTGGCGCGGGACGGATTGGCAAGATCCACGCAGAAACGCTGGCAACCCGCATCCCGGGCGCTGAAGTAGCCTGCATTGTGGATGTGAACCCGGCAGCGGCAAAGGAACTGGCGGAAAAGCTGCATGTGGAAAAACACGGCACGGAATACAAAATGATCATGGAAGATAAAAGCATTGATGCGGTAGCCATCTGCTCTTCCACCGACACACACTCCATGCTGATCATCGAAGCCGCCAAATCCGGCAAGCACATTTTTTGTGAAAAACCGGTGGATTATGACCTGAAACGAATCGCGGCAGCCATTGACGCGGTAAATAAAGCGGGCGTTAAATGCCAGATCGGCTTCAACAGGCGGTTTGATTCCAACTTTCGCACGGTCCGTGAG
>CAZRKL010000102.1:0-9534 GCA_964600595.1 uncultured Leptolinea sp. | reverse complement strand
GGTATGCCTCGTGCGCGTATTCTTTCGGTAAATGAACCTCAGCAGGCAGTGGAATTCCTCAAAAAAGTTCTCACATCAGAGGATGTCGTTTTGGTAAAAGGCTCACATGGAATGCGTATGGATAAGATTGTTTCTGCGCTGGAGGGAGAATCATGAAAGATACCTCACTTGCCCTCACCTTGAGCGCGCTCAGCTTCATGATGGCTATCATCTGGGGTGGTCCACTCCTCAGGGCATTACGTCATCTGCGAATTGGAAAACTGATCCGTGTTGAAGAACCGGATTCCCATTCGGTAAAAATGGGCACCCCAACCATGGGCGGCGTGATGTTCATCGTTCCGGTCGTTTTCCTCACTCTCCTGCTCAACGCCGCTTCCATCATTGGTGTGGATGTGATGGGTAACTCCGTCCTCCTGCCAAATCTGGTCTTGATCGTATACGGAATTCTTGGCGCAGTGGATGATTGGGAGGGGATTCGCGGTCCGCGTAAAGGGACCGGGATGCGCATGCGCACCAAATTCCTCCTCCAAACCATCCTTGCCCTGGCTTTGCGCTACCTTTTAGATGTTCCCCAATTACACTGGCCTGGCGCCCGCAAACCGCTCGATCTGGGAATCTGGTATGTCCCGATTGCCATGTTCTTGATAGTTGGCGCATCCAATGCTGTGAATTTCACTGATGGCATGGATGGTCTTGCCGGTTTGATCTCTGCCACAGCTTTTGCCGCTTACGGCGGCATCGCCTTGTTGCAGGGTGATGAATTTCTGGGTCGCTTCTGCTTCACGTTGGTGGGTGCAATCTTTGGTTTCCTCTGGTTCAACGTTCACCCTGCGCAGTTGTTCATGGGAGATACGGGTTCTCTTGCTTTAGGAGGAACGTTGGCTGTTGTCGCCTTGATGACAGGGCAATGGTTGGTTTTGCCAATCATCGCCATCATCCCGGTCAGCGAAGCTGTCAGCGACATACTTCAAATTGGATATTTCAAGCTGACCAGGGGGAAACGATTATTCAAAATGGCGCCGCTACATTTTCATTTTGAACTCTCCGGTTGGAGCGAAACCCAGGTGGTGCAGCGTTTCTGGCTCATTGGCTTGCTTGGGGCTTTACTCGGTTTTGCAATAACAATGGTGTGATGATGAAAAACTGGAAAGATACGCGTGTTCTTATCATCGGAGCCGCCCGTCAGGGTCTGGCTCTGGCGCGTTATCTGGTAACCCAGGGTGCTGTAGTGACGATCAATGACAGGCAATCAAAAGCTGCACTTTCAGTAGCGGTTGAATCCCTCTCCAGTACACCGGTCCAATGGGTCACGGGCGAACATCCCCTCAGTCTGCTTGATGAGTGTGATGTGATCAGTGTATCTGGTGGAGTACCTCTGGATATGCCCATTCTTCAGGAAGCAGTTCGCCGTGGAATACCCATCACCAACGATACACAGGTTTTTCTTGAGAAAGTGTTGGCACCTGTGATTGGCATAACCGGTTCAGCAGGAAAGACCACCACCACAACTATCGTGGGACGGATGGCTGCCGCGCAGGTTGAATTTCCGCAGCGCTGTTGGGTCGGGGGTAATATTGGCAATCCCTTGATCGATTCCGTGAAAGAAATTCATCCGCTGGATTCGGTAGTCATGGAAATCTCGAGCTTCCAACTGGAACAACTTACCATCTCACCAAAAATCGCGGTTGTATTGAACATAACACCCAATCACCTCGACCGGCATGGAACCATGGAAGCTTACACTTCCGCGAAAGCCCGCATTCTGAAATACCAGACGATGGACGATATCGCCATCCTGAACCGGGATGATGCTGGCTCCTGGAATCTTGCCTCGCAGGTCAGGGGAAGATTAATTAGCTTTGGCTTGAAACCGATCACGAATATCGAAGGCACCTTTATCCATAATGACCACATCACCTATCAGGTGGGTGGACGTGTGGAAGAGCTTATCCCCCTGGAATTGATTGAATTGCGTGGTGAACACAATCGCATGAATGTCCTCGCAGCCTGCGCTATTGCCAAGGCAGCTGGTTTCAGCAAACGGGCTATCCACAAGGGTATTGAAGGCTTTGGTGGTGTTGCGCATCGCATGGAATTCGTCCGTGAAATCCACGGGGTCCGCTGGTACAACGACTCAATCGCAACTGCCCCAGAACGCAGCATGGCAGCGATCAAATCATTTACAGAACCTATTGTATTGTTGGCAGGCGGGCGTGATAAAAAATTGCCCTGGAATGAATTTACCAGCCTGGTACATCATCAGGTAAAACATGTTGTCCTGTTCGGTGAAGCTGCAGGAATCATTCAGAATTCCCTGGAAGAGAACCGGACGGACCATTCTGGCATCGAATCCGTATCCCGCTTTGACAGGATGGAAGAAGCCATGAAACAGGCAGCCGAGCTGGCGCAAACCGGAGATGTGGTTTTGCTTTCGCCCGGATGCACAAGTTACGATGCTTATAAAGATTTTGAAGAACGTGGTGAGGTATTTCGTAAATGGGTACAACAACTTACGTAAAATCAACGACTCCCCGGACAGCGCCTCTTGAAGGTTCTGTCAGGCGTCCATTAAAAATGCACATCGATGTGCCCTTGCTCATCATTGTTGTATGTATGCTGGCATTCGGGTTGGTTATGCTCTTTTCAGCCAGCTGGGATTTCGCGGTTATTAACGATATGCCCGCCGGATCAATCTTCTTCAAACAAATCCGCCTTATGGCGCTGGGTATCGCTGCCGCAGTGGTTGCCTCTTTCATCGATTATCACCGTTATCGCAGGTACATCCTCCTCATCATGGCAGCCAATATCACTCTGCTCGTGCTGGTTTTGATCTTCGGTCGTGCTGGTTCTGGTCCTGCTCGTGGTCTTTTTAGTGGATCTGTGCAGCCTTCTGAGTTGGCTAAACTTGTACTCATTCTTTATCTGTCATTCTGGCTTTACAGTAAAAAAGAACATATCAAAAGCTTCACCATGGGCTTCCTGCCTGTAATTTTCATCCTCGGCATCGTCGGTGCTTTAATTATCCTTCAGCCAGACCTGTCTGCTGCAGGCACAGTAGTGATCATCGGTGGTTTGCTCTTCTTCATCGCAGGTGCCGATTGGCGGCAGATCATCATCGCCATGGCATCTTCAACCCTGTTTGGAATGATTGGTCTCAAACTTTATAGCACAGGCGCCAGCCGTCTGCAGGATTACCTCGCCGGGTTGAAAGACATGACTGAATCCTCATACCATGTTATGCGCGCCATGGAGGCAGTCATTCACGGTGGCTGGTTTGGCGTGGGTATCGGACAGGCAAGTACAAAATTTACCGGTCTACCCTTCCCTTATACCGATTCGATTTTCGCCGTCATCGTGGAAGAAACCGGTTTGATAGGCGCTAGCCTCGTCGTTATCCTTTACGGACTTTTCCTCTGGCGCGGGTTGACCATTGCCAGAAAATCAGAAGATCAGCTTGGGGCATTGCTCGCCGCTGGTCTGACAATCTGGATTGTGTTGGAAGCCATGTTAAATATGGCAGTAATTATCGGTTTGTTCCCATTTGCCGGGAACGCGCTGCCTCTGTTTAGCGCAGGCGGTTCCAATTTAATAGTTACATTGGTGGCTGTCGGAATATTAATGAACATTTCAAGAACCAGCAGCCATCATGAAGAAAAAGAAGGGAGTGCATTCAGTGCGATTGTTGATTTGCGCCGGTGGAACGGGCGGAGGCGTGTATCCCGCGCTCGCCGTACTGCAGGCTCTGTCGAACAGAGCTGAATCCGTTCTCTGGGTAGGTGGAGAAGGCGGTATGGAAGGTGATCTGGTAGCACGCGAACAGATACCGTATCAGACTGTCCCTGCAGCTGGAGTACACGGGGTGAGTATAAAATCCCTCCCCGGAAATGTATTCCGCCTGATCAGGGGATATTTTGCATCCCGGCGCATCCTCGAACTATTCCAGCCTGATGTACTGTTCTTCACCGGTGGGTATGTTGCCGTGCCCATGGCGCTGGCGGGTGTCAGCAGACAATCGCTCCTGTATGTGCCGGATATTGAGCCGGGTCTGGCTTTGAAAACCATCGCCCGCTTTTCAGATCATATCGCCTTAACTGCAGAACCATCCCGCGGTTTCTTTCCACAGAAGCCGTGCACAGTCACCGGATACCCGACCCGTAAAGATCTATCCCGCTGGGCGCGTGATAATGGTCGTGAATTCCTATCCATAAAATCAACAAAACCGGTATTACTGGTTTTCGGTGGCAGCAAGGGAGCCCGTTCGATTAACCTTGTTGTTACTTCGCAAATTGAGAGCCTTCTGGAAATTGCAGAAGTAGTGCACATCTCAGGCAGCCTCGATTGGAATTTGGTACAGGATACCCGTTTGAAATTGTCTGAAGAGGAAAAAGCGGAATACCACATCTTCCCCTATCTGCACGAGATGGGTGCTGCGCTCGCTTCCGCAGACCTGGTCATATCCCGCGCAGGAGCATCCATATTAGGTGAGTATCCGCAATTCGGTCTGCCCGCCATCCTCATCCCTTACCCATATGCCTGGCGCTATCAGAAGGTTAATGCAGACCATCTAGCCAGTCACGGGGCAGCTGTCATCCTTGAAAATAACAAACTGAACGATTCTCTGTTGCACCTGGTCCGTGATCTGCTTTCGAATTCAGAAAAGCTGGCAAACATGCGCACAGCAGTAAAACAATTAGAGATCAAAGACTCAGCATGGAACATTGCCAATTTGCTTGAAACGCTGGCAGTGCAGAAAGGAAGTGAGAGCAGAAATGGTTAGCCTCACGATTGTATTCTGGATGTTCGTGATTGTCTTTGCCATCATTGGCGCCATGCGCGGATGGGCAAAAGAGATACTGGTGACTTTTTCGGTGATCGTGGCGATTTTCGCCATTACCATTCTCGAGAATTTTGCTCCGGGTTTGGTTAAATCGCTTGTGAAAGACGGCAAGGAATCTCTCTTCTGGCTCCGCGCAGCCGTTGTAATCGGTCTGGTTATTTTTGGTTACCAGGCAGTCAGTCTGCCCCGCATAAGCGCTTCTCCCCGACTGATCCGCGGCAGCCTGCAGGATACCATCCTGGGATTGCTCATTGGCATTCTAAACGGCTTTCTCGTCATGGGCACCATCTGGTTCTACCTGCATGATGCCAAATACCCGCTGGATTTTATTTCCGCACCAGCAGCCGATACCGAAGCAGGCAAGGCAGCTCTGGAACTTCTGCCCTACTTTGCACCATCCTGGCTGGCAACTCCCGCCATTTACTTTGCAACCGCAATTGCTTTTGGCTTTGTGATCGTTTTATTCTTATAGGAATTATTAATGAAACATATTCATCTCATCGGGATCGGTGGTACAGGACTTTCAGCAATTGCAAAATTGCTGAAAGAATCCGGCTACCTCGTCAGTGGATCTGACCAGGTGATATCACCGCTTGCTGATGCTCTGATGAAGATGGGTATCCAGGTTTTTGAAGGCCATAGAGCTGAAAATATTACCGGAGCCGATACGATCGTGCAATCATCCGCGGTTTCACCGGAAAACCCCGAAATTCTCGCCGCCCGTGCAGCTGGCATTCCAGTTTACAAGCGCAGTGAATTCCTGGGCAGCCTGCTCGCAGGAAAGATAGGAATCGGAGTCGCGGGTACCCACGGAAAAACAACCACAACCTCCATGATAGCCTGGATGCTGACCGCTTTGGGTCGCGATCCTTCCTATATTGTAGGGGGAGTCATTAAGGGATTGGAATCAAACGCCCACGCCGGTTCAGGTGATGAATTCATCATCGAAGCGGATGAATATGACCGTATGTTCCACGGTCTGCATCCGCAGATCGCAATCATCACCAATATGGAACATGACCACCCCGACTGCTACCCCACCCCGCAAGATTACCATGCGGCTTTCCTGCAGTACGCGCAATCTGTAAAAGTTGGCGGTGTGTTGCTGGTGTGCGCAGACGATCCCGCTGTTCTATCCCTGGTTAAAGACCTCCCCGCCAGTTTGACTAATGTCAGCTACGGCTTGCAGTCCGGTTCGAATTATTATGCAGAAAACATCCATCTCGTGGATGGCTATTTCCATTTTGAGATGATGAAAAACTTCCTGGGTAAAAAAGAGATTCTGGCAAAAGATGTGCATCTAATACCCCCAGGACAACATAATGTGCAGAATGCCGTGGCAACCCTGGCAGTTGCAGATCTGCTCAACCTCGATCTATCAGAGGCGGCAGCAGCGCTGGCAACCTATCCGGGCAGCGGCAGGCGGTTCGAGGTTGTGGATGTAGTCGCTGGGATCACCCTGATTGATGACTATGCGCATCATCCCACCGAAATTGCAGCTACCCTCTCCGCCGCCCGCTCTCGATTTGCCAACAACCGCATTTGGGCAGTCTGGCAGCCGCACACATACTCCCGCACAAAACTGCTGGAGGATGCATTCGCAACATCCTTTGACAAGGCAGACCAGGTGATTGTCACCGAAATCTATGCCTCGCGGGAGAAAAATCAGGCGTACTCCTCCGCACGGGTGGTCGACCTTATTCCGAACAAGAAGGCGATGTATCTGCGAACCCTTCAGGAAACCACGGAATACCTGCTCACCCACTTGCAGTCCGGCGACACTCTTGTTGTCCTTTCCGCCGGCGATGCGGACCAGATTAACAGGCAGTTGCGTCAGCAATTGTCAGAAAGGACACACTAACATGGTAGAAAAATCATCCTCATCCATCAAGGGCAAGTTGTCAGGGAGTCAGGATCTGCTGGGAGGTAAGTCGTTGGAAGGATCCATGTCCCAGAGTCAGATTAAGTTCCTGGATGGGAACTACTCGGATAAGGAACGCCGCCAGGTTGTGATGAAACTCATCCAGTTTATGAAGGCGACGTAACAGGAGAAATTTGAACAAACAGAACTTCGACCAGCTCGAAAAGTATTTCGGTAAACGACTGCAGCGGGATGTTCCCCTCGGACGCTATACCACCGCGCGCGTTGGCGGAAATGCTGAAGGATTGGTCGAAATCAAATCCGCTTATGACCTTGCAGATGCGGTCCTCTTCCTCTGGCAGGAAAGGATTCCCTGCAAGGTTATCGGCGGTGGTTCCAATGTACTCATCAGCGATGAAGGCTATAACGGTATCGTGATCCTGAATAAAGCCACCCAAACCAATCTCGATCTCAACGAGATTAGCGCCGTCGTGTACGCGGAATCCGGTGCCAACCTGGGCTCACTTGCCCGGCGCGTCTCACTGGATGGCTACACTGGTCTGGAGTGGGCAGCCGGCATCCCCGGTACTGTGGGCGGCGCGACCTATGGTAACGCCGGCGCGCATAGTGCCGACATGTCTACCAACCTGGATGAAGTAGAAATTCTCCTGCCCGACGGCAGACTGGCGCATTGGACAACCAATGAAATGCAATACGCCTACCGTTCCAGTATCCTCAAACGTGAATTCACATCAGCGGTGATCTTAAGCGTCGGGCTGAAACTGGACCGCGGTGACAGGGATGAGATCAAAGTCCGTTTGGAAGAATACACAGCCGCAAGAAAAAAGAGTCAGCCTACCGGTGCCAGCCTGGGATCGATATTCAAGAATCCCCCCGGAGATTACGCCGGGAGGTTGATAGAAGCAGCCGGTCTGAAAGGTTCCCGCGTTGGCGGGGTGGAAATCAGCCGGAAACATGCAAACTTCTTCATCAACGATCAGAACGCGACAGCGCAGAACCTGTTCGATCTGATCAGATTGGCTCAGAAAACCGTCTGGGAGAAATTCGGTGTGAGCCTTGAAACAGAAATTGAATTACTTGGCAGCTTCAAGGATGGCGGTAAATGATGGAAAAGATAAAACTGGGTGTCATTTTTGGAGGCAGATCCGGCGAACATGAAGTATCGCTGATGTCTGCGCGTTCTGTGTTGAACGTAATCTCCCCCGAAAAATATGATGTCTTCCCCATTGTCATCACCCGTGAGGGTGAATGGCGTTGGGGTATGGATGCGCTCCAACAGGCATCAGCCGGACACCCCGAAAACCTCAGCCAGGCTGCCATCTTCCCGGATGTCAAACGCCGTGGATTATTCAGCATCCGCAAGGCAGGGGATGTTGAGATTCTGGAGAAAGTTACCGACCTCGATGTGGTCTTCCCGGTGTTGCACGGTTCATACGGTGAAGACGGAACCCTGCAGGGGCTGCTTGAAATGAACGATATCGCCTATGTGGGCGCGGGTGTGCTAGGATCATCTGTTGGCATGGATAAGGGTCTCTTCAAAGATGTCATGGTTGCCAATCAGATCCCCGTTGCACCTTCCCTGCTGGTCAATCGCGCAGAGATCCTCCACAACATGGAAGATGTGGTTTTCCGCGCAGAAAAGATCAGCGCCTATCCGCTCTTTGTCAAACCCGCCAACATGGGCTCTTCTGTGGGTGTCACCAAATGCGTGAACCGCTCCGACCTCACCGAAGGTTTACTGGAAGCCTCCCGTTTCGACCGGCGTGTACTCATCGAGCACGGTGTAAATGCGCGCGAAATCGAAGTGAGCGTGCTTGGAAATGATAACCCCAAAGCATCCCTGCCCGGAGAGATCCTCCCCGGCGCGGATTTTTACTCGTACGATGCCAAATATATCCTCGATAACTCCGAGCTTATCATCCCCGCGCAGTTGAGCGAAGATCAAACCACAACGGTCCGTGAGCTGGCTGTCAAAGCTTATCTCGCAGCCGATTGTGCCGGTCTCGCCCGCGTGGATTTTTTGCTCGATAAAACCACTGGTGCTCTGTTCCTGAACGAGATCAACACCATTCCCGGCTTTACCAGTATCTCAATGTACCCCAAACTCTGGGAAGCCACCGGGATCTCCTATGCCGGGTTGATCGACCAGCTAATTAACCTCGCTCTGCAGCGTAAAGCTGAACGCGATGCCACCATCCGCCAATATCAGAGGGAACAATGAGCCTGCTCCGCCGCGCTTCCTCCCGTGCCGATTCAGTCCGCTCACGCCGCGCGCGTGATATCAAACAGCGTGTGGTGATTGCAGCTGATACCATCAAACGACCTGAGCGCTACACACCCATTGTGACCCGCTCTGAAGTGGAATCCGTTCCGCTCATCCAGCACGCCCGCAAGAAAACCCGCCGCAAATTCTATCTTCCGCTGTCAGGTGGCGCTGAGATCAAACTTCCCGCCATCCCCGTTATTAAACCCGGCTGGCGCCTTGTCTCAGGTTTGCTGGTAGTTTTATGCGCTTTAGGTATCTACGGTATGTGGACTTTACCCTACTTCCGCATCACCTCTGTCAAGTTGATTGGCGCGGAACGCGTATCGCTCGAAGAAGTCGAGCAGATCGTCCCCATGAACGGCCAGCGCATCCTCGCCATTCTGCCCGGCCAAATCGAACGAGTGGTGCAGAATGCCTTCCCGGTCCTCTCAGAGGTCAAGGTTTCCATTGGGCTTCCGGGTATGGTGTACGTCCATGTGGAAGAACGGGTGCCTGCGCTGCAGTGGGTGCAGAACGGCGACACCCAGTGGATCTCTGCCGACGGAATTG
>CAZRKL010000101.1:0-9575 GCA_964600595.1 uncultured Leptolinea sp. | reverse complement strand
GTTTATTGATTGGTTTGCTTGCCGGAGCAATCAATGGCTTTTTCATTGCATATCTACGCCTGCAGCCGATTATCACTACCTACGCCACCAGCTTTTTATACGCCGGTTTGGCCATGTTTATTCTCCCCAATCCAGGTGGTGGTATTCCGACGGATATTTCCGCGATCTACCGCAACACCACCCCGTTGGGTCTACCTCTGGCTTTCTTTGTTATCCCTCTCTTCCTGCTGATATGGTGGTATATCCGATCGACCCGCTATGGGAAATACCTATTTGCTGTTGGAGGAAAAGCGCAGGCTGCCTATGAAACCGCTGTACCGGTAACGCAGGTGCAGTTCAGCACTTATCTGGTTTCAGGGTTGATGTCTGCCTTGGCGGGGATTGCCATTACCATGCTTACTGGATCAGGGAACTCTGAAATCGGTGGCCCAATGACACTGAATTCCATTACAGCTGTCGTCATCGGGGGAACCGCCATGAGTGGTGGAATCGGTGGTGTGGCTGGACCGATGATCGGGGCTGTCACCCTGGGATTGATCATGAATATCATCTCATTTGCAGAAATTGATACCTGGTGGCAAACCTTTGTCAATGCTTCCATTATTGTGATTGCGTTGGCAACTCCGGGGGTGATCAATCTGCTGCAAAGGAGGAAAAAATGAGAAGAATCCCAATTTCTCCCCCTCTGGCAGCGCTGGTCTTGGCAGTTATCCTTTTTCTGTTGAGTGGATTCCTGCCGAATGGTTTTGGAACAAACATGGATGTGGCCGCTGCGCAGGCAACCAATATCACCCGCCTGGCTGTTTTTCTGGGTGTAATCGCTGCTGGACAGACACTCGTGATCATCAGCGGTTCTGAAGGAATTGATCTTTCTGCCGGTTCAGTAGTCACACTGACAGCCATTTTCACGTACGTTCTGGTTAAAGGGAATGATGACAAGGTATTGCTTGCGCTTTTAATTTCACTGCTTGTGGGCGCTTTGATTGGTTTGCTCAATGGCGCAGGAGTAACGTTCCTGAAAATTTCCCCCTTTGTGATGACCCTTGGTATGGCGGGAGTGGTAAAAGGTCTGATCATTATTGTAAATCATGGCAATGTGAGTGGAAAAGTTGCGCCGATCATGACCAAATTGATTGCCAGACCCCTGGTGTTTGGAATCCCGGGAGCGATCATCATTTGGGTTATTTTTGGAATCTTGATTTGGTTGCTGCTTGAACGCACCACATTCGGGCGTAATTTATTCGCGATTGGTGTGAATCGCATCACCGCTAAACTTTCAGGGGTGAATGTCACAGGAATGAACCTCGCCACCTATTCTCTGGCTGGAGCGCTGGCTGGTTTTGGCGGTTTCCTGTTGGTTGGCAATACCGGTGTGGTGTTTATCAGTCTGGGTGATCCTTATCTCTTCCCATCAATTGCAGCGGTTGCGGTGGGAGGCACCTTGCTTTCAGGGGGAAAAGGAAGCTATTGGGGAACAATGGCTGGTGCGGTGGTATTAACCCTGATCACCAGCTTACTTACAACAATGCAGATGCCTGAATCTGTCAGGCGTATGGTGTTGGGCGGTACGCTCTTGTTACTCATATCAATTTATGGCCGGCAACGGTCGTTACGGCAGTAACCAGTTCCGCAGCAGAGGGTGGTAATTTGATCCATCCCTGCTTCCTGCGGGTAAATCAACACAGGAGGAGTAATGGATAAAAAGATTAAGGTTGGTATTGTAGGGGCTGGTTTTGTGGGAGACATCCATCACGCATCTTTTAAGGGATGGGTGCATAACGCCGAAGTTGTCGCGGTGGCTTCACCTAATTCTGCACAGAAATTCGCCAGTGAAAAAGGCATCCCCTCTGCATACAGCGATTACCGTGAGATGTTGAAAGATAAGGATATTGATGTTGTCGATATCGGTATTCCCAACGATTTACATTGCCAGGTCGTGGTGGATGCGGCAAAAGCCGGAAAACATATCATCATTGAAAAACCACTCTGTGTGACGCTTGAAGAAGCGGATGAAATGATAGATGCCTGTAAGAAAGCTGGTGTTTTGTTGATGTACGCGGAAGAACTTCTTTTCGCGCCAAAATATGTCCGCGCCAAGGAGTTGATAGCAGAAGGTGCCATTGGTGAACCTTTCCTCGCGAAACAATCCGAAGAGCATCCGGGTCCGCACATGCCCTGGTTCTGGGATGTGAACCGTTCGGGTGGTGGTGTTTTACTGGATATGGGCTGCCATTCCATTGAATATACCCGCTGGGTATTGGGCAAACCCAAGGTTAAATCAGTCCTTGCGCACATGGGCACTTATGTTCATCAGGATAAAACCAAAGGTGAGGATCACTCTTACACGATTGTGGAATATGAAGGCGGCAAGCTCGCCATGCTGGAGAACAGTTGGGCAAAAGGTGGCGGTGTGGATGACCGATGTGAGATCTATGGGAATAAAGGTCATACCCGCGCTGATTTATTACGCGGCAGTTCCCTGTTAACTTATTCTGAAGAAGGCTATGGATATGCCGTAGAAAAATCTGGCACAACCCGTGGCTATACCTTCACGATGTTTGAAGAAATCTGGAATTACGGCTTCCCCCAGGAGATGCAGCATTTTGTCGATAGTGTCTTGGGAAAAGTCACCTGCATGGAAACTGGTGAAGACGGACGGGAAGTCTTAAAGATTATGTATGCAGCATATCAATCTGCAGGTGAAGGTAAAAGGATCGATTTCCCCTACGCTCCGCCTGTGGTGAAAAAACCAATTGATTTATGGAAGAAGGTGTAACCTATGATGAAACTTGACAGCAAAACAATTACACTCGAACAACTGGCGAAAGTGATCGATCACTCGCTGCTGCGCCCTGAATTGACCGAACAGGATGTAATTTCAGGCTGCGAATTGGCGAAGCAGTATCATGTAGCTTCAGTGTGTGTGAAACCCGTTGATGTTAAATTGGCTGTTTCATTACTAAAAGGTTCTGATGTCGAAGTTGGCACCGTGATCGGATTCCCGCATGGCAATTCTGTTACCCCCATTAAAGTTGCAGAAGCTAAACAGGCTCTTGCGGATGGGGCATCCGAATTAGATATGGTTATCAATATCGGCGCAATGCGCTCGGGAAAATTTGATTATGTCCGTGATGAGATCAAGGCTATCTGTGATGTCGCAAAAGGTAAAGCGTTGGTAAAAGTAATCTTCGAGAACGCTTATCTGACCGATGAAGAAAAAGTGATAGCCTGCAAGCTGAGTGAAGAAGCCGGTGCCGATTTTGTAAAGACATCCACCGGGTTTGCCCCCTCAGGCGCCACCCTGGCAGATGTACGTTTGATGCGTGCTTCTGTCTCTGATAAGGTTCAGGTGAAGAGCGCTGGCGGAGTTCGTACGCTGGATGCCCTGTTGGAAATGATTGATGCCGGAGTTACCCGGTCAGGAGCAACCACAACAGCTGCCATGTTGGATGAGTTCAAGCAGCGGATGGGATGATTTATTTTCGACCAGGAGGAGATTTATGAGCAGTGAAATACTGGTAGGTATTGCCGGAACTGGGTTTATTGGACCTGCACATCTGGAAGCGTTGCGAAGAAATAACATCCGTGTGGTTGGTCTGGCAGAACAAACTGCTGAGCTTGCCCAAAAGAAAGCTGCTGAGTTGGGCATTGAGAAGGCTTATGACAGCTTTGAAGCCATGATTTCCGATCCACTGATTACTTCAGTGCATCTGGCAACTCCCAACTACTTGCATCATACACAGGCTAAAGCTGCCCTGCTTGCAGGCAAGCATGTAATTTGTGAAAAACCGTTAGCCATGAACAGCCAGGAATCAGCCGAGTTGGTGAAAGTAGCCCGTGAAAAGAGACTGGTGAACGCCATCAACTTTAACCTGCGCTTTTATCCAATGTCTCATCAAGCTCGCGATATGGTACACAGTGGAGAATTGGGTCCCGTTCGGATCATGCAGGGTTCTTATTTGCAGGATTGGCTGCTCTATGAAACAGACTGGAACTGGCGTCTTGAGCCGGGTCTGGGTGGTACGCTTCGCGCAGTAGCCGATATTGGATCTCACTGGTTGGATTTGCTGACATTTATTTCAGGGTTAAGAATTACAGAAGTGTTTTCTGATTTCAAAACATTCCTGCCAACTCGCAAAAAACCCTCTAAACCAGTAGAGACCTACACCGGAAAACTCCTCAAGCCTGAAGATTATATTGATCAACCGATTCATACTGAAGATTACGCTTCCATTCTGCTCCATTATGAAAACGGTGTCAGCGGTGTGCTGACGGTATCACAAGTCTGTGCCGGGCGAAAGAACAGACTCTTCTACGAAATCAGTGGAGCGAAACAATCTCTCGCCTGGGATTCTGAGCATCCAAATGATTTATGGATCGGGAAACGGGATGAGCCCAATGCCATTCTCATGAAAGATCCATCTCTGGTTTCACCTGCTACTCGTTCAATCATCAGCTATCCGGGTGGTCACCAGGAAGGCTTCCCTGATACCTTCAAGCAGCTGTCAGGAAAAGTGTACCAATATATCCGGAATGGCAATTTTGAAGCAAAACCAGACTTTCCCACCTTTGAAGATGGGCATTATGAGATGCTTCTCTGTGAGGCGATAGAACGGAGTGCGAAACAAGGTGCTTGGGCGAAGGTATAAGAGCATCAATTACTCTGAGCAAATCGATAAGGAGGATTTATGAAACTTGGTGTTTTTAGCGCAGCATTACCCGATTACTCCCTAGAGCAGTTCGCTGACTGGGCTACTGAAAATGAATTTGAATCACTGGAGATTGCCTGCTGGCCATTGGAAAAAGCCAATCGTCGGTACGCGGGTGTCACGACCATTGATGTGGTTACCCTGGATAAAGACCGCGCCAATCAAATTAAGAAATATGTCGCCCAAAAGAACCTGATCATTTCAGCATTGGGCTATTACCCTAATCCGCTTTCACCCGATCTCGAGTACCGTAATCGGGTCATTGAGCATCTCAAAAAGGTGATATTAGCTGCCGAACTGCTGGATGTACCTGTTGTTGGCACTTTTGTTGGCAAGGATAAAGATAAAAATGTGCCAGACAATCTGGAAGAATATGCGAAAGTTTGGCCGGGTATTGTAAAATTTGCTGCCCAACATCATGTAAAGATTGCCATTGAAAACTGCCCGATGATCTTCTCTTACGATGAGTGGCCTGGTGGAAACAACCTGGCAAGTTCTCCTGCCATCTGGAAAAAAATGTGGGAAATCATCCCTGATGAAAACTTTGGTCTAAACCTGGATCCATCTCACCTGGTACTTCAGATGATTGATTCTGAACGCGTGGTGCGTGAATTCGCCAGTAAAATATTCCATGTTCACGCAAAAGATTTATCCATAGATCGTGAAGGGCTATATCAGAATGGCGCTTTCTCCAATGGCATAGGCTGGAATGTCCCCCGCCTGCCTGGATTGGGTGATCTCGATTGGGCAAAGTTCATCAGTGCCCTGTATCGATTTGGTTACAACTATGTGGTGAGCATCGAACACGAAGATCGTGCGTTTGAAAAAACCGAGGACTTGGTGAAGGCGGGTTTCATTATCGCCCGCGATGTACTTCGACCATATATCAGATAGGTATCTCCTCAGCAGGCGGGGTGCATGAACCTGGTTTTCATGCGCCCCGCCATTGAATATCGCGTAAAATTATTGGTAAGCTTGAAAAAATAATCTAATCGGAAATGGGTTAACAATGATGCAGAAGTATATCGGAATAGATCTGGGTGGGACAAATATCAAAGCAGGAATCGTCAATCTGGATTCTGGGGTAGTGGTTGCCAGTAAAAGCATTCCCACCATGGCTCGCGAAGGTCATGATGCTGTTATGCAGAGGATGGCGGATGTCGCTTTGCAGGTAATTGATGAGGCAAAGCTATCCCGTGGAGATATAGGCGGAGTGGGTATCGGCATACCCGGAGTTCTTGATTTGGAAAAAGGCACAACCCTCTTCCTACCCAATCTGCCCGGCACCTGGCCGAATATTCCGGTACGTTCAACGATTTCTGATAAAACCGGTTTCCCGGTATCCATTCTGAATGATGCCCGGGCTATTACCTACGGCGAGTGGAAATTTGGCGCTGGTAAAGGGGTGGAGACAATGGCATGTTTCACCATCGGAACGGGAGTTGGAGGCGGTTTGGTTATCAACGGTAAACTACACATGGGCATCGGTGGAACCGCTGGCGAGTTGGGTCATCAGACCATTGATTACAATGGTCCGCGATGTGGTTGTGGTAACTATGGTTGTCTGGAAGCCTTTGCTTCTGGTCCTGCGATTGCTGCAATGGGTGTCAAAGCTGTTGTTCAGGGTCTGACAACCAACATTGGCAAAATGGTAGATTACGACTTGAATAAAATCACTCCAGATTTGATTGCCAAAGCTGCATTGCAGGGTGATGAAGTTGCCAGGGAAATCTATCATACGGTTGGTGTTTATTTCGGAATCGCCATTGCGAATGTCCTTGTTTCAGTTGGTCCTAAAAAGATCGTTCTGGGTGGTGGGGTGGCAGCGGCAGGCGAGTTGCTCTTTGAGCCAATCCGAAAAACTATCCGCGATCGGGTTACCGTTATGCCTGTCGAGCAGGTGGAGGTCGTTCCGGCACTATTAGGAAATAATGCCGGTGTTATGGGTGTCGCCAGTTGGGCGAGTTTCACACATCTGGGTGATTAAGAATTTCCGGATGGATGGCATAAGCATGGACCAAAAACCGGTGATAAATGGCACCATTGAACGGGGAACCGGTCTTCCCAAGTATTACCAATTAAAACATATCCTGCGTGAGATGGTAACCAGCATGTCTGCTGGAACACCTGTTCCTTCTGAAGCTGATCTCTGCCAGAAATTTGATGTAAGTCGCACAACAGTGCGCAAGGCTCTGAGTGATCTGATTCAGGAAGGTCTGATTTATACCATACAAGGGAAAGGGACTTTTGCGGGGGGTGCGAAAAAACGTTCATCCTGGGTGGCACAAACAGGCGGCTTATTCGCGGATATGACCGAACGCGGGTTTACTGTGACCATGAAGCAGTTGGATTTATCAATTATCCCCGCGGAAGAGAATATTGCCCGAGAGTTACAGGTTACTGAGGGACTCGCTATTGTCAAACTGGTTCGTCTCCGCTTTGTCGATGATAAACCATTTGACATCTGTACGAATTACCTGGTCGCGAACCGTTATCCCGGTATTGAAAAGATGGATATTGGTTCCCATTCTCTCTACTCAACCTTACGCTCGGTTTTTGGTGTCAAGTTTGTCAGCGGTGTCCGCTTAATTGAAGCTGGCTCATGTACTTCTGACGAAGCTCGTTTGCTTCAGATTCCCAACAACTCGCCCTTATTAATTATGCGGTCAACCATGTTTGATGAAAAAGGTGAAGCAATTGAACATGGAGTGGTACGCCAGCGCAGCGATTTATCCCAGATCATTATCAACGTTATTCCCCATTAGGTACATATGACACAGAATCATTCTCAGCCGGCGCTGGATTTCTTGATCCAGGCAGAAGGTATTATTCAAAAAATTAGGACAACTCAGGTGGATCAGCTTCAGCGAGCATCGGAGATCTGCAGCACATCGATCCTTGGAGGAGGATTGGTCCACTTGTTTGGAACCGGTCATTCGCGCATGATGATCGAAGAGATGTTTCCGCGGCATGGCAGCTTCCCGGGTTTTCATCCGATTGTTGAATTATCTCTAACTTATCACACCAATGTGGTCGGATCCAATGGTCAGCGCCAGGCAATGTATTTGGAACATATTGAAGGCTTTGCAAAAATCATATTAAAGAACTTCAAGGTAGGCTTACCCGATAGCTTTCTCATCTTTTCGCATAGCGGAGTGAACGAAGTAGTTGTGGATATGGCTTTGGAGGTAAAAAAGAGGGATTTACCGGTGATGGCTGTTGTATCAATGGATCACTGTAATGCTTCTCCTGCCCGGCATAGCAGCGGCAAGAAGTTGATCGATATTGCAGATGTGGTCATTGATAATTGCACACCCAAAGGTGATGCCATGGTAACCGTACCCGATCTGCCTTATCCCGTTGGACCTGGCTCCACCATTGGAGGTGCGGTAGTTGTAAATGCGCTCAAGTGCCTGATAGCAGATAATTTAACCCGCAATGGGCAGCCGCCTTACGTTCTAACCAGTGCCATCCATGTGGGTGAAAAAGCCAGCGCTGAAATGTTCGACCGATGTTATGATGATTACCGTGGAAAAATAAAAAGAGTGTATGATAGTGAGTAAACCTTAAACCAGGACGGCGTATGGATCACCGAACCCGAGTACTGACGGCCATCAACCATGAAGAACCCGATTACGTCCCCACCGCTTTGTGGGGTAGCGCTTACGGCATCACAGATGAATTGTATTTTAAATTGTTAGAAGTACTGGAGTTGGGCTCCCCCGTTCTGCCTTTCCGTCGTAATAAGGGGCATACCATCAATTATTACGATGACCGTGTACTTGAAGCTCTGGATGTGGATGTGCGCCATGTTGATTGTGGTTTCACCGATCTGGGTGGACCAACCCGTGGTGGCGGCAGAGATGCCTGGGGAATACGCTATGACGAAAGCGGAATCTACCTGACCGCGGCAGAACATCCCCTGCAAGAAGCAACGCTTGAAGATCTGGATACTTACTCCTTTCCGACTGTCTGGAAGTATTTGCGTTTGGACGAATTTAGCGAACGCGCGAAGTTCCTCAAAGAACAGACCGAGTTTGCGGTGGTTGGGCGCGCGTTTGATTCATACGGTCCATTCGAACGTTGCTGCGCCATGCGGAAAACAGAGAACTTTTTAACAGATCTCGCGTTAAACGAAGAGTTTGCTGAAGGGCTGATAAAGAAGGTTACCGATACTCTCTGTAAGCTGTTGGAGATCTATCTTACCGAAGCTGGCAGCTATCTGGATATTATTGAGCTTCCGGGTGATGATTATGCTGCGCAACGCCCCATAATCTCTCCGCGTATGTTTGACCGCTATTTTGCGCCCTCTTACAAGCGCATGATTGATATGATTCACCAGGCAGCGCCAGGCTGTAAAATTCTCTTTCACTCTGATGGCAACATGGAGCCTTTCCTCAGCCGGTTGATCGATCTGGGGGTTGATATCTTCCACTGCCTGGAACCCTTACCCGGGGTGGATATGGCGCGCATCAAGGAAGAGTACGGCAACCAGCTTACTTTTTGGGGCGCCATTGATATCAAAGAAGCCTTACAGGGAGATGGTCTGCGTGTTGCGGAAGAAGTGCGCCTGCGTATGGAACTGCTTGCCAGAGGCGGGGGATATGTAATGGCGCCCGCCAACCACCTGCAACCCGATGTATCACCCGAGAATGTAGTTGCCCTCTTCCGCTTCGCTCGCGAGTTTGGGAAGTATTATTAGTATTAAATATTTTGCTAATATGGATTTGTCTGTGAAACCTGCGTTTGGCAAAATAGATAGATTAAATAAGCAAATAATATTAAATTGTGATTCGCTTGTTTTGAAAATCGCGGTTGGGTATTTACTGTTACCCTATTTTTTGTTTTTCTGGGGATGGTTGCGTC
>CAZRKL010000100.1:0-9934 GCA_964600595.1 uncultured Leptolinea sp. | reverse complement strand
GAAGCCATCTCCCAGCCATGTCCCAATAAGCTGAACCCCGTGATATCGGTTGCAGGTTTTGCCCCGAACTTTACAGCAAGCTGCGCAGCCTTCTTATTTAAGATCTGCATCCATTCAATAACGGGGGTAACTTTATCTCTATGTATTTTATCCGTTTTAATTGCAGAAGCAATTATTCCGTTCCCAATGGGTTTGCTTAAGTAAAGAATATCTCCAGGATTCATTCCCCCTTTATGAAGGATTTGGGTTGGATTAACAAAGCCCAGCGCGACCAGCCCGTACTTTGGCTCTTTATCTTGTATTGTATGCCCCCCAGCAATCACAACACCGGCTTCTTTTGCTTTTTCCGCTCCCCCTCTAAGTATCTCTGTAATGATCTCAGGAGGGAGTTGAGGTGGCATGGCAGAAATATTCAAAGCCAAGAATGGTTCCCCACCCATCGCATAAATATCTGATAGACTATTGGCTGCTGCAATAGAGCCATATTGAAATGGATCGTCAACGACCGGTGTAAAAAAGTCGGTTGTTACTACCAATGCTCTATCATCATCTATACGCCAGATAGCAGCATCATCAGGTGAATTAATTCCACTGATCAGATCGGGATAATCCTTATCTGAAAACATGTTTTGTAAAGGGCGCAGAACCTGCGCCAGCGCTTGTGCGCCATATTTGGATGCTCAGCCTGAGCAGGTAGCCAAACTGGTGAGGCGGATCTTCTTATCAATTTCTGTCATAATACCTCGATGGTTACATGTTCCAGTTTATGTTCAGCAATTATTCTTCTTGTTATGTCAATTGAAGATACATTGATCCTGACACATACTCCACAATCAGAACTTAGATGACGGGGCACAGGGATCATTTTGCTCTCTATTCCCTGTTGAAGTATGAGCTTTTCAATATGCAAAGCCTGGCTGGTTGACTCCACCAGGATAACAGCAAAAACAGCACTCATTTCACCTCGCTTGCCAACCTGGCAATTGCATCTATCGCTTTATTGATATCTTCCTCTTCTGAGAATGCCCCTATCCCAAACCGAATGCATCCGTCCGGGAATGTACCGATAGTCATGTGGGCAGCTGGAGCACAGTGCAGGCCGACTCTACATAGGATACTGAACTCCTCATCCAAACGTAACCCTGCAGTTGAAGGTTCCATGCCACGAATGTTAAAACCAATCGTAGCAGTCAGCCTTTCGGCATCTTTCGGTCCCAGCAAATCAATACCAGGAATATTTATCAACCCCTCAATCAACTTTGAAGTAAGCATTTTCTCGTGTGCTCTGATGACTTCCAATCCCTGATCAGTTAACCATTCAATGGCGGCCAGTAATCCTGCCAAACCCACCCCATTGGGTGTGCCACTTTCGAAACGATCCGGGAAGAAACTCGGTTGAAATTCATGCTCTGACCGACTGCCGGTACCTCCCTGACGCATGGGGCGAATATCTTCTGAAGAAATGCGATGTCCGATGATTATCCCGCCAGTACCCATCGGACCATATAACGATTTATGACCGGTAAACCCAAGCAGGTCGATGTTGTCTTCGAGCATATGAATAGGAAGGACACCTGCTGATTGGGCAGTATCAACCATAAAGAGCAGGTTATGCTTGCGTGTTATCGAACCAATTTCATGAATGGGTAAAATTGTTCCACAAACATTGGATGCGTGATTAATGACAATAAGGCGGGTATTCTGCTTGATTTCTTTTTCTACATCCTCTGGATGGATCATCCCCAACCTGGAACAAGGAACAGTCGTTATCTCTACGCCTGTTGCCTCAAGATTGCGTAGCGGACGCATCACCGCGTTATGCTCCATCCCGCTGGTGATAACATGATCACCCGGTTTAAGTAATCCATGCAGTGCCAGGTTAATCCCATCAGTGATATTCAACCCAAAAATTACTCTCATTGGGTCGTCAAATCCAAACAGCGAGCAGACCGACTCTCGCAGGGAATAGACTATTCTGGCTGCTTTAATGGATAACCTGTGACCCGACCTGCCCGGATTAGCGCCTACTTCATCGATGTAATTAAGCATTGCCCGGGCGACACCTGGCGGTTTAGGCCAGGAAGTCGCCGTGTTATCCAGATAGATCAGACCATCAGGTTTATTATGGTAATTATTATCCTTATGGTCGAGTCTCATTTTGAAATCACCACTTTATACTCTTCTACCAATTCTTCGGTTGTAACATTACAGCCTAGTCTCTCTGCCATCCGTCTTACATTCTCACGTGAGGTTACAGTATCTACAATAACCTCAATTGGGAAAATGTTATCATTGATCGCTTTTTGAGCCAGCATGACTGGTTGTGGGCATGATAGCCCGCGTGCATCTACAGTAGTACTCATGAATCACTCTCCTTATGCAATCTTCTGACGCATGGTGAAACCGATCAGCAGGCAAGCTACAATACCGATGATAACCGCAGTCATGCCAAAGGGAGATAAACCACCCACCTGCAATACACCATCCACAACAGAATCAGCTTTTGCTGCCAGGTTGAAATTATGCGCAATCCCCGCACCGGTAATCATTCCAAGTACAAATATTGCTGAATCTCCATCACCTTCACCAGAAAGGAATAATTGCCTACCCGGACATCCACCCGCGAGAGAATACGCCAACCCTGCCAACACCATCCCTAGAATATTCCAGATTGTATTGCTATGCGCAACCGGCTGACCGGCATAACCAACATGGAATTGTCCCAGAACCAGATTGGTCAGGAACGCCATCACCAGCAGGGCAAGCAAGCCGCTGACCAGATGAAAATCACGCATCAGAATAACATCACGTACAGCGCCCATGGTACAAAACCGGCTTCTTTGGGCAATAAAACCAATCACCAGACCGATGCCAAGCGATACCAGCAGCGGAGCATACATTGATCCCGGACCTTTTTCACTGAAGAATATTGGACCGCCCTCACTGAATACCGGTTTAAAAATCAGCAATATTAATAAGCCAACCATGATAATGGGCATGATCCAACCTACAGCCGGGTAGGTTTTTTGACTGCGCCCGAGATTGTACCCTGTACGAAGAAACCACACCCCTATTGCTATCCCGATAATCAAACCCGCAAGGGCAGGAAGAGCAGTTAAGTCTCCTCCAGAAAGACGGAAACTTGCCCGCCAGGGACATCCCAGAAAAGCAAGTGCCCCAATCATGGCAAATACTCCCAGAACAAAACGTACTATTGGTGCTGAACCCGATCTGGCTTTAAATTCACGAAATATCAAAGCTGCTACCGTAGAGCCCAGGACAAATCCAATGATCTCAGGGCGGATATATTGAACAACTGCAGCCCGATGCAAACCCAACGCGCCGGCAATGTCGCGTTCAAAGCAGGCTACACAAATCCCCATATTGGGTGGATTACCAAATTTCTGGAGCAAAGGTCCCAATATTCCAATAACCGCACCAACAAGGACGATCCCCCAGCGGGAGGCAAAAAACTTTGTAATTTTCGCACGCATCGTGCTCTCTCCTCTTATGAATTTTTTTTATATCTAAGATTCATTGTGATTTAATAATATTTGGGACATCTATCCATCTGACCTCCTCCTCTATTCACAAGGAAACAAAAATCCGCTGGCATATACCAGCGGAATGCGAGGTCAGAAAGACCAGCAGATCAATACGCTGATATATAGAAGCGGCTTAATGAACGCTGACCAGCGTTCTGATTACCAACTCAAAGTAAGTGAATTAATTGAGTATCCATGCATTATCCTGAGAAATAATTAATCTAATTATAATAGGAAAAAATAGTTTATGCTGCAGATTACAAGAAAAACTGCCACGCGAATTGGGTGGCAGTTTTTAAGATCGATTACTATCTCTGGGAATCACATTTTATACCCAACCTGATCGAGTACATACATCGGGAACTCAAATCGGACGGTCTTTTCTGGGTCAACAACCTGACAAAACTTTAATTCACCCGCCAGGCTCATCAACATCCCCGCATCATTTGTTGTCAGCCCGGCAATCCTGGTCAGGAACTCAGCCATGGCGTGGGTTGCTCCACTGGCTGCTTCATCCAATGTTGGAGCCGAAAAAACCGTGGCTACCAATTTGTCATTCCGAATGAAGGGAGTAGGTAATCCCTTGAGCTGGGGTACTACCTGCGCACGGAAAGAAAATTCACCGGGTGTTTCAGCCCCGCAGATCACAATTTCACCATCTCCCATTGCCGCGTGAAAATCCCCAGCTCCAAAGAGCGATCCTTCCACACCAACAGTAAAATAAATGGATGCGCCTTCTGTGATAAGAGTGCAATCCATATTACCACCATGCGGACCCGGGGTGCCATTGGGTACTTTCCCTTCCGCAGGAGCAACACCTATCACACCAATCATGGGGCGGGCAGGCACATTGACCCTGCCTTTGTATACAACATTGCCACCAGAATTTGTTAAAACAGTGGTTTCCATTTCCGTGATGATATCGCCCAGAGCCCCTTCCCCAGGGAGGGTAACCATGGTTGATTTTTCTCCGACTTCCATGGAGAGGATGTCCACCTGCAGAATATCTCCCGGTTTTGTTCCTTCAATGAATACTGGTCCGGTCGCCGGGTTTACATGATCCCAATCCAACTTGTCCAGTAGATCTGATGAGCTTTTCAATTGTCCTTCAAAACAATCGTGAGTTTCCATAGTGACAACTTGATTTTGAGAAATCCTTGCCACTGGTTGTAAGGATTTTTCAAAAGCAAAGAAAACATCTGAACGTGAAATTGTTAGTTCTGTCATTTTTTCCTTCCTCGGATTTGTATCCATCATTTCGTATTTACAGTAAGAACCTTAATACCGCCTGCTCTGTGAAATTTCCAATACCAAAATGATTGAGCAGCATGCCTGCCAAAATCACCAGGAACATGATGGTCATAAAAATAAAATCATTCTTTTGAAAAATAAATTCACGCCTGAAAGTCCGCTTGGTGATGTTGTAATCAAAACCGCGCGAAAGGATCGCGATGGAAATATCCTGTGAACGCTCCATAGTCGTCATAAAAATAGGAATGAGTAATGCCGTCAATACCTGCACGCGGCGGATAAGGTTTTTTGGTTTCACGTCATAACCTCGCGCCTTCTGGGCATCGGTGATCTTCTGCGTTTGCTTGGATAGTATCCCCACGGTGGAGAAGCCCAGCATCAACGCAACTCCCATTTCTGGCGGTAAACCCCTGCTTACAATCCTCTGAATCACAAACGCCGCCAGAAGGCTCGCGGCAACAATAATTATAGAATTTACAGCAGGAGGTGTACCAGCTGGAAGGAAAAATAGTTGCTCACCATCCAACAACATAGGAAGAGCAGATACGACCAGGAATGCCCCAATGATGATTGTGGATACCAGATCATTCATACCAAGCTTCGTTATTCCCCGCTCGGTAATTGTCAATGCTAATTCCACAGGAGGGGTAGTATAGAGCATCAGATGAACAGCCAGCACAACGCTGAAGAACCTGAAGAATACCGCAACACCGCGAATGATGCCTTCAACTGTAACCGGAATCCAATCTGTAAAAGGGATCAGGTAAAAAAGGAAATGAGAATCTTTCGGGGTGAAAAAGATAATCTGAAAGAATGAAAAGGTGACAAATACTACTACCAGAGATCGCAGGTTCTGGTTTAGCGCTCTGGCATCTATTGCCCGTGTTCCCAGCCAATATAATGATATGAATAAGACTGCCATGAGAATGGGGTCGGCAATAACTACCGCTGCAATGGTTATTGCAACAAACATCAACAATTTTGTGCGCGCATCAAACCCATGGAGCAGAGATGACCCTTTTTGATACTCAATTGCCATTGGATACCTCCACAATTTGACTCAGGTAATGGTGCATATCATCAAAAGATACTGTATGTTGTGGTATTCCATGCTCTTTTAGTTGGATTGCCAGTTTTGTGATTTCTGGTAAATCCAGTGAGTTTTCCTGCATCAGTTCCACCTGGGTGAGTAAATTTCGGATCGGACCATCATAAGATAACTTTCCATGCTGTAACACAACTGCACGGTTTGCATACATGGCAGCGTAATCTATGCGGTGGGTAATGAGCAGAATGGTTGTTCCCTGTTCATTCAGTTTTCGAATAATCCCAAATATTTCATCAATCATCTCCGGATCCTGCCCGGTGGTGGGTTCATCAATAACCAATATCTTCGGTTTTAAGGTCAGCACGGAAGCCAGAGCAAGCCGTTGCTTTTGTCCCTTGCCAAGATCAAACACTTCAGTATCGATGTAATCAGACAAATCTACAATTTTTAATGCTTCTTGAATACGCGCCTCATATTCAGACGGATCGATATTGTGCGCTTTCAAACCAAAAGTCATTTCATCTCTAACATTGAAAGAAACTATCTGATGGTTGGGATTCTGAAAACAAAATCCAACATCTTGCGCAAGAATGTGTGTTGGCGTTTCTGCAACATCCATCCCATTCACCAGCACCTTTCCACTGGTGGGGTGATGCAAGCCGATAACGTGTCGGACCAGGGTGGTTTTGCCCGATCCATTCCTTCCAAGAATTGCCACCATCTCACCGGCATTAATCGTAAGGCTTACATTATGTAAAGCTTCTTTTTCGGCATCGTATGAAAAGGATACATCCTGTAACTCAATTACCGGTTTTGATGAAATATGCCGGTCTGGATGTAATCCATTGGAACCAAGTTTTTTTAATGTATATTTTTCTCTTAATCTATTTGCAAAAACTTGCGGGGTGATAGAAAACGAAGGTAGTTGGAATTTCTCAGCCAGTCTCAACAGATCCGGTCGTTTAAAAATGTGCGGAATATCACCTTGAGCCAGAATATCAGCGGTCGGACCCTCGCGCAGGATCTGACCCTGGTTCATAATGATTACCCTGTCTACCAGAGGCAGGGTTTCTTCAAGCGCATGCTCAACAATAATCAAGGTCTTACCGCGTTGTTTGGCGACCTGAATAATCAACTTTAAGATAAAAGCCCGACCAGCAGGATCCAGATTTGCCAGCGGTTCATCCATAACATAAATCTCAGGACGCATGGCGTAAGTCGCAGCGATACAGCATGCCTGTTGTTCACCTCCAGAGAGATTATGCGGTTCCCTTTCTTCGTACCCAACCAGCCGGGTCGCTTGCAGGGCTTCCCTGGTTCGCTCGTTAATCTCTTCCCGAGCTATTCCCAAATTTTCTGGACCAAATGCGACCTCATCCATCACAGAATTTGTAACAAGTTGTGCTTCAGGGTCCTGAAACACCATACCGATGATGGATGCCAGACCACCCACCCGGGCTTTCTTTGTGTTGTATGGTCCGATTAGAATCTCTCCCTCAAGATTTCCCTCATGATAATGTGGTACCAATCCATTAATACACGAACATAATGTGGTTTTACCGCTACCTGCGGGTCCGGTAATCAGGACAATTTCTCCGGGAGATATGTGCAAATTAATATTCTGGAGTGCTTTGTTCGTACTGCCAGCGTAAGAAAAAGTAACATTCTGAAAAGTAATATCGTAAGTCATGGTCAGCTTTCAATATTATTATTTTGATTACCTGCTCCGCGGGATAACCACGGAGCAGGTATTACAACAGTAAATAAGTCTTTGCCTACCATAACGGACGGCGGAACCGTTCGGGAAGAGCAGCCATAATAATAGTGGTAACAACTGTGGTTAGGATCATTTCAGGTACAGCACCTGCTTCGATCGTCCCCAGGAATGCCAGAAAACTTCCATATTCTGGATCCGGGTAGAAAACCATTAAGCCTAATCCAAAGAGCGGGACAACAAAAACAACATAATAAACAACTACCTGAACAGCCCAGGCAACCAGGCTTAATACCTTGTTTTTTCGTAAACGCCATGAAAAGTTCTTATAAGCAACGCCAGAAAAGATACCTCCAACAATGTGAGCAAGCAAACTTGCCAGCGGAATACCCGGCTCGGCAATACCTGCCAGAAGACCAATCACAATTCCACCAACCGGACCAGTTAGTGACGCACCGATGGTTGTGAAAATTTCACGAGGATCCGTGACTATGGGTGTTCCAGGGATGGGAATGGTGACACCCGCAAGGACAAGTGCGAGCGCGGCGCCCCCAAAAGCGGCGGCAACTCCAACCTGCCGGGCAGTTAATACTGGTTTTCGCTGATTTTCAACTAAGTTTGGTACTGCAGTTTGTTCAGACATAATTTCTTCTCCTTATAATAATGAAAAAAATCCAACATACCTCAAACTTCTCTCTTGCGAGTGTCCTCACTTTCTGGAAAACAAAAAGCCACCCTGCGTTGGGTGGCTTTTTCTATTTCCTTTACCTATTTCAATTAATCCCTGTTTGTAACCTGCCATCCAACGCGAAGTGAGCCATTCTTATAATAAAGAAGGGCAAAAATAATAATGACAAGAATGGATGCAGTCAGGTTCATTTTTAATCTTAGTCTTAGAAAGTAATTTCGCCAATTATATCTTTCTTACTGGATATGTCAATGAAATTACATATATTAGACAATGTCCCAATAATCGGAATGGCTGATTTGTGTAATACCCTGTATTATTGGTAGTGTCCATGCATAAACCAGATCATCCTCTCAATATTACAAATCCCCTCTTTGTTTATAATCCGGCGGCAGGATTAAAGAACAAAGATCATGTTCTCCGTTTATATGCGAAAGTTTGCCAGCGTTATGGTTGGCAAGGATGCATCCATGAAACTAAGGAAGGGGAGGAGATTAACCGGATAGTCAGAGAGTATATCCAGCAGGGATGTGATGTGATTTTTGCCGGCGGGGGTGACGGAACCATTTCATCTGTGGTAACTGCACTGGTCGGGACAAATATACCCATGGCAATCATCCCATTGGGAACCGGCAATTTGCTGGCTCGTTTTCTAAAAATCCCCATGCAGACTGAACAGGCTTTGTGCTATATCAACCAGCAAACATCTGTTAAGCAACTGAATGCACTGCACGTAAAAAACCGTTATGCGGTTCTTAATGGGAGTGTGGGATTTTCTTCAAATCTGATAAAAAACACCTCGCGGAAGGAAAAACGCCGGTATGGTATGTTTGCATATATCTGGCGAGGGTTGCAGATTATCATCGGCATTCAGCCGTATAAATTCAACCTGGTTATCGATGGGAAAGCGTATACCGCCCGTGCTTCAGAAATTTATATTACCAATCCAACAGTACTCATTGAGGAAATTTTCCTTAAAAATTTGCCTCCAGACTCATTGAATGCACCTTTTGTAATGTTCATCGTGAAAGCACGAACATTACGAGATTATTTGGGTCTGGTCCTTGATATCTTGCTGGGCAGGGTAAATCAATCACCCAGAATGACCTGTGTGTTGATTCAGAACTCGATAAAAATATCGACCAAACGCCCCATAACCGTGCAAGCTGACGGGGAGGTAATCGGACAGACTCCCGTTTCGATCGAAGTGATCAGGAATGCAGTGAAGCTAATAATCCCGAGCTAATGAGAAGCTTTTTGCAATCTCTTTTTCACCCGTAACAACCGCGAATAAAATTCTCTCAAGAAAACAATCGGTTATTCAGCGATGTTACAGTCTATAGCATTTCCTGTCTTCTTCATTAACCAAACATATGCATCTTCCAGCCCTGGCGAAACAGGTTTTGCCCACTTGGAAATGCAGGTGGATCAAAATTGGTTGAACTAATCCCTAAAATTCGGACAATAAGTATGATATTTATTACTTAGCGTCGTTCCACTCTGTTTCGACCATTAACTTTTGCAGCATATAAAGCACTATCAGCCCTTCTTAAGGCGTATTCTGCCGAATCATCCATTTGCAACATTTGAGATACACCCGCAGATATGGTTGCTTTCAACTCTCGACCTTCACTGTCAATTTCTGCCTGCCAAATCTTTTCACGTAATTCTTCCACCCTCTTAAGAGC
>CAZRKL010000099.1:3925-10018 GCA_964600595.1 uncultured Leptolinea sp. | reverse complement strand
TTATAGATGATGTTTGCAGGTAGAGTTGCCCCTGCCCGATAGAGGACCGGTGCCAGGATCGGAAGACCAATAAACACCGCTAAAAGTAGATTGAAGAATAACATGTAGTGTTGTGTAATCCAGAGAGAAAACCTGTCAGACCCACTAATGGAGGCACCGCGTTCGATCCGCTTTTGGTATTTAGTATCTCCGGTGGAAGTGAGTGCAGTTTGCCTGTCGCGGGCAGCGCCCAGGGTCATTTTCAAATCTGGCAGTGTGAATGGCGTAAACAGATGGTAAGGACCGATTTCAACAACAGGTGTTCTTCCCAGATACCCCTGGTAGACATCCGTATCATCATCGATCGATATCTGCACGACCTGATGTTCAAATTCAGATTGCAGGTCCTTTAACCATCCAAGAATCTCTTCCAATTGGGTGTTGTGTTTTTGTGTGTAGATGACTACATTCATCATGGTGTGCTGCCTTTTGTTCAGTTATAACCCAATATTGAAAGGTAATCCAAATCGGGCAAGTTGTTCAAAGATACCAAAGAAGAGCATGATACCAACAATAATCAAGATTACTCCAGTTCCAATCTCAATCCAATGAAGCAACCGGGCGTATTTTTTAAGAAAAGCTGTTACCCAACCAATTCCCAGTGCCGCCAATAAGAATGGGATTGCCATTCCAATTGAGTACGCTGAAAGGAGGGTGACACCCTGTGAAATATTCCCTTCATTAAGCGCTAGGGCCAGAATGGCAGCCAGCACCGGTCCTATACACGGGGACCAACCTGCAGAAAAGAAGATACCCATGAGGAATGAGGAGAGAAATCCAAGACTGCGGTCTACCGGGTTGTGCGGACGAAGATCGTATTCCAAAAAAGAAAACCGGTATACTCCCGTGAGATGAATTCCAAACAGGATGATAACCACACCGCCAATTTTTGCCAGCCAATCTTTGGCAAGATAAAGAAAACCGCCTATTGCAGATACAGCAACACCCAAAAGGATGAAGACCACGCTAAAACCCAGAACGAAGGCAAGTCCATGCAGGAAAGTGTTCAGCGTGGATGGCTTTTCTGTCCGCGAAGCTTCAAAAGACCTCCCGCTCAGATAACCGATATAAGCCGGCACAAGAGAAAAAACACAAGGCGATAAGAATGATGCTAATCCGGCAAGAAATGCCAATCCGATGGTGAGATTCATAAATTTCAGGATTCCACTACAACGATGGGTGTAAAACCACGAGTCCAATCTTTCCAGGTCAGGTCACCGGGGTCATATTCAACAAAAGGCGCAGTCCAACGCCATACAAATTTGGCGTCCTCCGGCAGGCAGTTAACACATCCATGTGAACGTGCAAACCCAAATTCATTGTGCCAGTATGCGGTGTGAATGGCAGCGCCAGTGGTCGTAAACAGTGTTGTCCATCCAATCCCCGGCGTATCAAATGCTTCTCCAGTATCACCACCAGCGCTCATGTGTAATGATACAAGCTTTCTCCAGATGGCATGCGAACCGGGTGGAGTTTGCCACCCTTTGGAGAGCAAAGGTCCGGTTGAGACGCGGCAGAAAAATACCTCCCTGCCTTCTTCAATACAAGACAATGTTTGCCTGGCAAGGCTTACAACCACCTGTTTGTTTTCCACCTCAGGGCGGATGGGGCTGATCTCTTCGGGTGTGAGGATCTTGCAAGCGGTAGCGGGCGCCCAATAGTATTCAGTTGCTGCGCCGTAGCGTTGGGTTAATAAGTACCTGGTTTGATTATTTTCGTCTATGCCTATACTCTCAACCCAGAAAACCTGCCCATAATAAGCGCGGTGACGCAGGGTATGCTGCGCCCAGTACGAACCGGGGGCGCCCTCCATAATAAGTTCTGCAACCGGCACGGTAATTTCAATCCACATACCAGGTTTGCCACCATGAGACGGTAGAGTATCCACAGGTGCATTTGGAATATTTTTTACTGGTTGAACATACCCGGCATTGATAAACCCGCCATCCGTTTCGATCCATCTCTGATTGATGACATTGAAATCCAGAGCTGATGCTGCAACCATGCGATACCATGGAATAACATCATCCCTGTAAACCAACCCCACATTCGCGCTGTTGATCGATGGTTTTGCCTTTATTTCAAAACGAGCACCTTCACTACCGACGCAAACCCGACCAAGTTTCTGATCATCTGCCGTGTCTAATAGCCTGGAAAACTTACTCATGCCCGGTAGAACAGCCGCAGCAGCACCTAAAGTAAGCGATTTTTCAAAGAATGCCCGTCTATTAATACGATGTTTAGTATCCATTTTGTAGAATAACTTACCTTACCATAAAAGCTATGTCAAGTGTTTATTGAGACTGTATTACCTTGTTTTCAATGATCAGCTTTTCAACTTTATCAATCTCGACTCCCCAGCAGTGATCATCAGCGTGGTACGGAACGACCTCGCGGATAGCATTGAAGGCAAACCTGATCGGTTCACTCATCTTACGCTCTGGTGATTTTCGCAGCCGCAGATCCATGGCTCTTGCCGCGGTGAATAACTCAATGGCAATAATTTTCCGCACATTGGTCAATATTTGGAAGGCGTGTCTCGCTGCGGTCATCGAATTCGCGTTATGGTCTTCCTGCTCTCCTGAAGTCGGGAGAGAGTGGACAGAATCTGGGGTTGCCAGAGTCTGGTTTTCGAGTACCAGCGAAGCTGCGGTGTATTGCGGCATCATCAAACCCGAATGTAATCCGGCAGATTTATCATTGTCTACCAGCATATTCGGCAAACCACCATTTAGTTTTCCATCAGTCAGCCTGAATACTCTGCGTTCAGAAATAGCGCCAACTTCAGCGAGGGCAATTCCCAGGTAATCCATTACGAATCCGATTGGCTCCCCATGGAAATTTCCACCAGATAGGGCAATTCCGGGCTCAAACAACAATGGATTATCCGTTGCCGCGTTCAATTCCTTTTCAAGCACACTTTTGACAAACTGGATGGTCTCCCAAACTGCTCCTTGCACCTGGGGAGCACACCTCAGGCTATAAGCATCCTGCACTCTCCCAGCAGCATCAATCAAGTTACTACCTGCGGTCAACCTTCTAATTTCACCTGCAATATGCTCCTGCCCGATCTGCCCGCGGGCTGTGTGAATTCGCGGATCAAATGCGTTCGAGCATCCTTCCAACGCTTCAAGCGTCATCGCGAGTGCAACATTCGCCGTATCCAATAAATCGGCTGCTTGTTTGATGCAAATCGCGCCTATTGCAGCAGAAAAAGTTGCGCCATTATTAAGTGCCAGCCCTTCTTTGGGACCAAGGATTATCCTTTCCAGTCCCGCTTTCTGCATTGCCTGTTTTCCAGAAATTAGTTCATCTTCATACCATGCAAAACCAGAATCGAGCTCCCGGTCCTCTTCATCTGTCGTCAATACCAGAGCCAGGTGTGATAATGGACCAAGGTCACCCGAAGAACCCATTGAACCCTGGCAGGGTACAACCGGGACTACATTCTTATTCAACATATCCAGTAATCGCTCAATAACAACCGGGCGCACACCAGAGTGACCTTTAGCCAGCGTGTTCGCACGGACAAGCATGGCAGCCCTGACGATCTCTTTTGGCAATGGATCTCCGGTTGCCACGGAATGGCTGAGGATTAAATTCCGGCTTAACCTGGCGCAGTCTTCAGGAGAAATCCGCTGATCGGCAAAAATTCCGAATCCGGTATTGATGCCATAAACCGGTTCGCCATGCCTGGACATCTTTTCCACCCACTCCCAAGCCTGGGAGACTCGATTTCTTGCTGATTGGCAAAATTCAACGGATTCAAGATGGTAAGCAACTTCGATCACATCACCCAAACTCAATGAATTGCCGTCAATTCGAATCATGAACACATCCTCAAAGCAGAATTAAACAAGCAATGACTGTTGCAACTGGTACTGTCAGGTTATCAAAATCTGAAATGGGTAACGCTTCAACGATAGTTGCGATGAGATTGATGAGGATCAGTCTTGGGAAAAGGAAAGACCAGGAAATCTGAAATACTCCAGCCAGGCCAAATATCCACAGAATGACTGAACTGAGAATTAAACCACCCAAAAACATGGCGCTTGTTCCTGCCCAGGTTTTGTTTTTTGACCAGGGGAGTAACCCACTGGATATGCGCTTCCCGATCACATCGGCCAGACCATCTCCCCCGCAGAGGATCATCAGGCTGATGATGCCAATCATGTTGTCTTTCCAGAAGACAATCGTCAGGATGACAAAGACAATTCCATAAAAAAGCGGACCGCGCAGAATCTCCTGCCGCACACCGCTTCGTGACATGGCTTTGACAGCAGCCTCATCCTTCATGATTCCCAATCCCACCAAAGCAAACTGGATGGTGGTGGCAAATGGCACCAGGGCAGCCAGGAAACGGGCTGAGTACTGATCATCAAATAACAGCCAGCATAAAACAAAAATCGGACCCGTGCCGATATGTATGATCTTTCTGCTCAGTTTACTTTCAATCATCCCCTTATGGGCGAAATAATCCATCAAGCGCAGCCAGGACAGGGCTAAAATGAAGGTAATAACAGTCGCAATGTAGTTGTTATGAATCATCTGAATTCCTTTCGGTTACCAATCCCGTCCTTTTGAATCGCGCCGGTTTTCACGTTCCATGTCTCTTTGGGCGATGGAATCGCGTTTATCGTAATTCTTCTTTCCTCTTGCCAGTGCAATTTCCAGTTTTGCCCTTCCACCCTTGAGATACACCTTCACGGGGACAATCGTCACGCCCTTTATTCTTACCTGGTTCCAGAGTTCGCGGATCTCTTTTTTATGCAGCAACAACCTGCGTGGGCGCAGGGGATCGTGATTGTACCGATTCGCGGGATTGTATGGGGCAATATGCGCGTTGATCAGAAAAGCGTTTCGGGCATCAACCTGTACATACGCTTCTTGCAGGCTCATCTGCCCGTTTCTGACCGATTTTATTTCTGTTCCCTGCAATGAAATTCCTGCCTCTAATCTTTCAAGCAGGAAATACTCAAAACCGGCTTTTCTATTGGTTGATACTACTTTTTCACCCATGCGGATGATTCTAACATAATTGCTACCCCCAGCGATAAAGAAGATAACCCGAAAGCGTTCTCGCAATTGCAACAATAATCAGTGTCGCCGTAATTCCAACCCAGCCAATCATTGCCGGTCCGAGAAGCGAACCAGCAAGAACAGCGATATACAAAAGGAAATTATATAAAGCCAGGTAAGGTGACCTGTTCTGCTCGGGAATGTTTTCGAGCAGATAGTTATATAACAAGCCCCCGGCTAAGCCCCATGCGATTCCACCTAATCCGATGCCGATCATATAAGGCAGGATACTGTGCGAAAAAGCCAAAAATGCAGGGTATAACCCCATAAGAAAACCCCCGGTGGCGACGATGATTTTATTCCCGTACTTACGATGGATTACTCCCAATCTACTGGAGATAATAAACACCATGGCAAAGAATAAACCATTTCCCAGGCTGATCCAGATATCATCCATTTTTAGTTCATTTACCAGGTACAACGGGAATACAGGTATTCCCAGGTATTGGGAAAAATGAAAGAAAAACAATCCAGACATTAACCCTGCTAATTTGCGACCTGAAGGTAAACGCAAATCACCAAAGAATGTTCGCCAGTTGATCTTGATCGACACCCTGCTTGATTCTTCGTGATCCTGTTCAGGTTCATGGCGTCTTGTGTTCCGCCATACCATACCAAGGTGGAAAGTGCTCATCGCGGCCCCCAGGAAGCCGGCTAAAAACACAATCTGGTAATTAAGGGGGAACTCTCCCCTGGAGAGGATAAATCCGCAAAAAACAGAACTCAGAATGGAAGTAATCGCCAGCGCGGCATTTCTCACTCCGGCTACATATCCGCGCCATTCTATTGGAACGGCATTCGCAAACATATCATTGAAAGCGACCTGTAGTACTGTTCCCGGAAAGGTCATGACCACCGTGATGAGGATGATCAACCATGCCTGCATTTGATCGATAAATAAGATTGGCAGTGGGATCAGGAGAATATAAAAAATCCGGTGGTAGATGGCATACCAAAATACCATCTTCCCGGTAT
>CAZRKL010000099.1:0-3825 GCA_964600595.1 uncultured Leptolinea sp. | reverse complement strand
AGAATATAAAAAATCCGGTGGTAGATGGCATACCAAAATACCATCTTCCCGGTATCTTTATTCTGTAACCAGGTTCCGACTGGGAGCGTAACGAGCACATTTACGAGGGCTGGCGCTGCTGCCAGTAAACCTAGTTGATACGCAGAACCACCGATACGGGTAAGATAAACTGATAAAAAGGATAGTGAGGTACCGTTCAGAATTCCCCACCAGAAGATATCTGCTACCAGGTGAAAGAAATTTGATCGGTATTGAGCGGGAATCTCAGAGTTCTTTTTCAGGAGTAACACGTTACGAATAATCCGGTACCTGACGGGTATAAGTCATTTTCATCAATGGAGAAGAAATCAAAAAATCGGCTGTCGAGCGATTACAGGCAGTCGGGATGTTATGCAGCACAGCGATCCGTAATAAAGCTTTCACATCCGGGTCATGTGGTTGAGGTGAAAGGGGATCCCAGAAAAAGATGAGAAAATCTACCGCGCCTTCCACGATTCTGGCGCCAATTTGCTGATCCCCACCGATGGGGCCGCTCATGAAGCAGGTCACATTCAATCCGGTCAGTTCTTCAATCATTCTGCCCGTGGATTTGGTGGCGAACAGATGATGATCTTCCAAAGTTCCCAGGTTGTATTTGATCCAGGCGATCAGATCATCCTTTTTCCCATCATGGGCAATTAAAGCAATCTTCTTGCTGGGTTTCATCGATTTTTCGATTGTCATATCGACCTTCTTTTCAAAATAAACACCATCGATACAAAGATAATTACAATCATCCATTATATAATCTTCATGAACTTTTGGAGGATAATCATGCAGGATTTGCGGAAATACGCCAGTCAGACTACTTTCCGGTTAATTTTGGGAGGGTTAATCATCCTTCTGGTTGTTGGCGAAGGATTGATTTGGATCATCTACGGCGGACCAGCCGCGCTGATGGGTTTGTTATGTATTGGAGCGGGATTAATCCCCGTCATTATCATTGTGATAATTCTGGCTGTCATGGAAAAAATCGTGAAAAACCAGCGCGGCGAATAATTACCGCCCGCGCAGTACGCTGATTAAAATACCAAAAACACCCAGCGCAGCCATACCGGTAATAATCATCCCCATGGGAACCCGTGATGCCACCATGTTGCCGCTCGTTTCGGTATAAGTCGGTATCTCCAGTGGCGCAGGAGCCGTGAATGTAGGCAGCCGCGTTGGTTGGATGGTCACAATAAACTGAGCAGCCAATGTCGGATCGATGGTGGATGTCTGGGCGGGTGTAGGGGTGGCAGGCGGTTCAACAACCGGCAGCGTACCACCATAAAGAGAAACCAGGGATGAGTGCACCCAGGCTAAGCCTCCAGCCACTCCCGGATATTCAATCTGAATCCAAACTCCACCCGCGGTACGCCCTTTTGCAGGAACTTTTTGAGCTGCCAATAGCACCCCCACCTTCGGGCATGTGGTGGCGTTCGCGCACCCACGGACATTGATCTGTTCGCCGGGCGCGCCATTAACAATGATGTATGGACCAAAAGGAGTACCGGTAACCGTCGGACCCATATCCTGACGACCAGCCGAGCCATTCACCACCGCCGGGATGGCCGAAATCAGGAAGATGCTGATGACCAGCAAACCAAATGTGCTAATAATTTTTATTCGTTGAAAATGCATCATTTTACTCTTATCTATACAGAATTATCGAATTATAATCGAAAGCATGATACAACGAGTCTACCATGGTGACCTAACGCCCGATGATGTTGCCCAGGATCTGGTTGCATATTTCAACCGCGGCAATATGATGGCGCAGTGCTTACGTCAGGAAAACTATCTGACCGTCCAAATAGCCACCCGCCAGCTCAAGACTTCCGGCGGGGATACTGCCCTGACAATCTCCATTAGACCGAACGAGGATGGGATATCCATCCAGATGGGGCAGCAATCCTGGTTTGGCGTCGCAGCCTCGCTGGGCACTACGGTTTTCTCTGTCTTACGCAATCCCTTCTCACTTCTGGGTCGCCTGGATGATATTGCCCAGGATATCGAATCCATTCAGATGACCGAAGATGCCTGGCGGGTGATAGATAAAACCGCCGCCGCGCATCGGGCATCCTTCGAGTTAAGCGAACGTCTGCGCCGCCTGGAATGCGCCTACTGCAGCGCGGCGAATCCCATTGGTGAACCCACCTGCCTTGCCTGCGGCGCTCCCCTTGGCAGCCAGCAGCCCATCACCTGCTCAAAATGCGGATTTGTTGGCAGGCGTGGAGAGGTTTTCTGTCCCAACTGCGGGCAGAAACTCTAATTAATCCTTTTCAGGCACATCCGAAGTTTCTTCATCATGGTTCCGCCAGCGTCTGCCATCGCGCTGGATGAATTCATCTGCCCCGGCCGGACCCCAGGTACCCGCTTCGTAAACCGGTAAATTGCGGATGTTCTGGTTTTCCCACGCGTTGATGATTTCTGTCGTAAATGCCCAGGCAGCTTTGACTTCATCTTTGCGGGTGAACAGTGTCGCATCCCCGCTGATACAATCGAGCAGCAGTCGCTGGTATGCTTCCGGCGGTTCCTTCCCAAAAGTCTCAACATAATTGAAATTCATGTTTACCGGCTGTACCTGGTTCATCAACCCGGGGATTTTCGCGCCAAAAGATAACGTGATGCCCTCTTCCGGCTGGATATTGAGCACCAGCACATTGGGCGCGTCATACGCCATATTTCTGCCGTTGAACATCGCCAGCGGCACCTGTTTAAACTGTACGGCAATCTCAGTAACCCGCTGCGGCATCCTTTTACCGGCACGGATATAGAATGGCACCCCCGACCAGCGCCAGCTGTCTATGAATAACCTGGCTGCCATATAGGTTTCTGTGACCGAAGTCGGCGATACGCCGCTTTCATCCCGGTAGGCAGGAACCCGCTTGCCATGCACCAATCCAGAGGTGTACTGCGCCCGGTAGGTCGAAGAGATGACATCATTCCCGCTGATTGGACGCAGCGCCTCAAGCACCTTCACCTTCTCATCCCGCACGGCATTGGGTTTGTAGGCGACCGGTGCTTCCATGGCGGTGAGGGTAAGCAACTGCAATACATGGTTTTGGAACACATCCCGAATCACACCTGCATTTTCATAATAGCCTGCCCGCGTCCCCACACCCATGGTTTCCGCCACCGTGATCTGCACATGATCCACATACCTGTGGTTCCACAGCGGTTCAAAGATGCCGTTCGCGAACCGGAAAACCAGGATATTCTGCACGGTCTCCTTGCCCAGGTAATGATCGATGCGGTAGATCTGATGCTCGTGAAAAGCCGTGTGTATTACCGTCTCCAGTTCTTCAGCAGATTGGCTGTCTCGCCCGTAGGGTTTCTCGACAATGATCCTGCGCCAACCGAGGGCTTGTTCAGCGCTCAAACCAGCTTCACCCAGGTGTTGAATGATGGATGTGTATGATTCCGGGGGCGTGGCGAGATAAAACAAAACGTTGGCCACCTTTTTTTCTGAGAGATGCTTCTCCAGCTGTTGATATCCCTTTTTCTCGTTGAAATCGGACTGGATGTAGTGGATATTTTCAAGCAGGATTGCCACAGTTTCAGCATCGGGCTGTTGTATTCCCCCGAATTCGCTGATGGAATCTCTAACCAGGTTCACAAAGGTATCCCTGGACCAATCACGCCGGGCAAAGCCGATAATGTGCACAGGCTGATCGAACTTGCCGGCGCTGACAAGCTCGTAAAGAGCCGGGAGCAGCTTCCTTTTGGTGAGATCTCCGGTTACCCCAAAAATAACAATTCCGATGGAACCCTGAAGTGATCCGTTACTGTTCATCACTCGAC
>CAZRKL010000098.1:0-10156 GCA_964600595.1 uncultured Leptolinea sp. | reverse complement strand
ATGGTGATGATGTGCTGTTCGCCGGTGATTTATTGGATCGCAATGATGTCATAAAGAAACTAATTTTTCTGCGAGAACAAAAAACTGCACAATTGCGCAATTTCCTGTCCAATTACCCTTCAACCAATCAAATCCACGAAGAGATGAGAGTTTTTTCAGACCCGGATTTAATTGAAGCAACCGCAGATATTTTCAATCATTGGGCGAACCAGGTGCATCTTGTCGGTCAGGATCATCTGCAAAAAATCCTTCAAAAAGACGGAACGGTCATCTTTGAAGGAGCCCAGGGGGTTTTGCTTGACGAGTGGTGGGGATTTTATCCATACAACAGTTGGAGCACCCTCACCTTTAAGAATGCCAACACCTTACTTGAAGAATCGGGTTGGCAAGGATGGACCGAAAAACTGGGGCTTATCCGCACCTACATGACCCGCCATGGGGCGGGACCAATGGTAACCGAAGACGAGGATATGACGGCTTCTCTGCCCGATTTTCACAATCGCGACAATGCCTGGCAACGGGGTTTTCGGGTAGGTCCGCTGGATCTACCCTCCTTGCGGTATGCGCTCAACGTAGTTGGAGGAGTGGACGGGCTGGTGGTTACCCACCTCGACCGCCTTCCAACCTCCCATCAATGGAACATCTGCGACCGCTATATTTCAGGCAGCAATAGTGTTCTCCAATACCTTGAAGATGATGGCAGGAATATTCGCATCCCGGCTGATCCAACCAATCTGGTTGATCAGGAAAAACTGACCAATGCGCTCATGCAATGCAAACCTGAACTTGAGGATATTGAAAGAGATATCTCAACATATCTTGAAGTAATCGAAGAAAAGTTAGGCTATCGAGTATTACTGACTTCGGCAGGTTACACCGCGAATGAAAAATTCTGGAAAATGAGCCGTAAACCTGATTACCAGATAACAACCGATATAAAGTCTATAGCCTAAAAGAGAAGCACCTTCCGGTTGGAAGGTGCTTCGATGATTCTCGTTATCCTCAAGGTTGTCCAGAAATGATTCTGACAACCATCGGAAACCAGCCGTTAGTAAATCTTACGATTTAATAACGTCCTCTTGAGCCACCACGATTGTTGTGTTTCGGTCCGCCAAATCCACCACCACTGGGACGATCTTCCCGTGCTTTGGCAGTATTTACGGTCAATGGTCTACCATTGACTTCCCGACCATTTAATGAGGTTGTGGCATTTGTCGCATCTGCCTGGCTTCCCATGGTAACAAAAGCGAAACCTTTTGATGACCCGGTTGAACGATCTTTGATTACATCAATGGCAACAACATTACCGGCTTCGGTAAACAAAGAGCGCAGCTGTTCTTCAGTGGTGTCATACGACATATTACCAACATACAATTTTACTTCCAAGATTTTTTCCTGAACTTTCGCTAGAGCAGATTTGGGTTAAATAAAAAAGCCACCTGCCTATAATGAGGGTTGGCGGCATTTAAATCAACACAAATCAGATTATAAGATTATTTATTATAACACATATATTAACTCTTAGTCGTCAATCAAACCTTGCGTAGAATCTACCCCGCGTTAGGAGCTATAATCCATGTGGAATTTTGGGAATGCAGCAAAATTCTTAAATCAAAAAGAGACATCTATAAGATGCTCTTTTGCAGATTATTTCATAAAAATCACTGTTTATGCTGCCGGGCTGCCTTCGATATATACCGAATCAACAATCCCGACAATCACCGAAATTACACATCCATCCGGGTTACCCAAAACCTGGCGGTTTCCGTTGCCCTCGCGGTTAATGAGCACGGTATCGCCAATCCCGGCATGGGTGCTGTCCAGCGCTATGAAATCCTCATCGGCCTTTTCACCATCCATCACCAACGGTTGGACTACCAGCAGACGCCGTTTCTTAAAATCCTGGTGTCCGATCGTTGTGACAACAGTGCCGATTACTTTTGCTAAAATCATTTACACCCTTTATGAAAAACTATTATTGCCAGTTTTCAGCGTGAAATTAAATGTGTCGTCCGGTTGAATATTAACCTCATCAACCACACCAACCAGAGTCAGATCAATTGGTACAAATTTTTCATCCGGTAACGCCAGAGCGGCTTCCCGCGATCTGACCATTACACACAAGTCACCAATCCCGGCATGCACAACATCTGCAGCAACCTGCAGTGGACCCTGCGGTTCGAGCCTTTTATTCAATGGCTGCACAACCAGCAGCTTCAAACCATCGGTGCCGGCATACTTAATCGTACAGACTGCAGTACCTTTGACCCGTCCGAAAAGCATGGTTATTTCACCCCGGTATTTTGTAAAACACGGTGGATGATCACATCCAGCAGGTCAGCATCCACCTGGTTGCCCAGACGCGCAATGACTGCACTTTTTATCCGCTGGTGAAGTTCACACCCTTCGCCGATGGATGAACCGCAAGGTTGGGATTGTGTCGCCGCAGAAGGCGAAACCTGGGAAAGGTAGGGTCTGATAGGTGCCGCGGGCGGTTGAATCTCCGCCGTGTGGATGAGCTTCACGCCCAGACTGGCAGCCTTTTCATATGCCAGGTCGGTCAGAACCACACTCTCATCCACCTCCAGAGTGAGTATTCCTTTTTTTACCAGATCCTCAATATCATCCTCTGCGAAAAACTTTTTCGGCATTTACTGCTCCTACTTGGTATTTCTGCCACCAAAGCTGCCTTTGGATTCTTTGGGCAGGATCATTTCCACATCCACGTGCGGTCGCGGGATTACATGCACAGTGACAAGCTCACCAACACGTTTGGCGGCGGCGGCACCTGCATCTGTTGCAGCCTTCACCGCGCCCACATCACCCCGAACCATCACCGTCACATATCCACCTCCGACATATTCAGAGCCGATCAACGTGACATTGGCAGCCTTCACCATGGCATCAGCAGCTTCAATTGCACCAACCAAACCACGGGTTTCCACCATTCCAAGAGCGATTAAGGATGTATCAGCCATCTTTCACCTTCCTTTTATTTGTCAAACCACTATGATTTTCGGAAGACGACTTCGCCTTCCACTTCAAGTGAATCAATAATTGACATAATTACTGCATCCACCGGCGTATCTTTGGTGATCGCCGTTTGCCGCGCAGAGGATCCGGCGCAGGTGAGAACCAGGTCGCCTACACCCGCATCCACGGTATCCACGGCAACGTAAGGTTTTCCCACCGGGTCACCTTTTTCATCTGTCTGGCGCAGAATCAACAACTTACGTCCGTTTAGCTTGTCATCTTTAATGGTCGAGACAGTAGTTCCAACTACTCGGGCTATCAGCATGATATTCCTTTCTAATAACTCTTCCCGGCTGAAGGTTTTGTTGTTTCAGCAGGTGCATCCTTGCTTGGTCCCTGCACAATCTTCACACCCGCGCTGGCACCGATGCGGGTAGCACCGGCTTTAATCATACTCTCCGCGTCTTCATAGGTCCGCACCCCACCAGACGCCTTCACCCCCATATCCGGTCCAACCACCCGACGCATTAGTTCAACATCGTGAACCGTGGCGCCACCTCCGGCAAAGCCGGTGGATGTTTTGACAAAATCCGCACCCGCTTCTTTGGAGATCAGGCTGGCAATGGTTTTTTCCTCATCCGTCAATAACGTGGTTTCCAGAATCACCTTGACGATGTATCCCCTGCTGTGCGCTTTTAAGACCACCCCGCGGATGTCTTTTGCCACCAGGTCAAGGTCACGCGCCTTCAAGGCACCAATATTGATCACCATATCAATTTCAGTTGCACCCTGATCAATGGCAGTTTGGGTTTCAAAGGCTTTCACTTCTGGCGCTGAAGCGCCCAGCGGGAACCCGATTACGGTGCATACCTCAACCGGTGAACCCTTGAGTAATTCTGCACAAAGGGAGACCCAGGCAGGGTTTACGCAGACCGAAGCAAATCCGTGTTTACGGGCTTCAAAACATAACTGGGCAATCTGGTCGGGCGTGGCATCCGGCTTCAGCAAGGTATGATCTATCATCCCGGCCAAATTTACATCCTGAGGGATGGTCCCCAACGTGGATGATAAACGTTCGGCTCCCGCGCTGACAACCTGCCCTGCTTCATCAAAGCAGGTTTTTACGCAGATGCCATCAGCGCAGTTGTACGCGCAATATTGACCATTCGAAGGGTCTGTCTTTTGCTTTTGTTCCGCCATGGCGATCAATACTTCGCGGGTGATGATCTCCACCAGTTGCTCAACTGTCTTTAAATCCGGATCCATAGAAACCTCTATTTGAGATATTTCTTTTCCACTTCCACAATTTTGTTGACACGACCAGCATGTCTGCCGCCGCCGAATTCTGTGGTTAGCCAGGTTTTTACTATCTGTTTCGCCAGATTATTTCCGATCAGTCCCGCCCCGAGGGTGAGCACATTCGCGTCGTTATGCTCCCTGCCATTGGAAGCAGATGAAATATCATACGCCATCCCTGCTCTTACACCCGGTATTTTATTGGCTACCATGCAACTGCCAATTCCTGCACCGTCGATCATGATCCCTCGCCAGGCTTTCCCGCTGCCAACCATTGAAGCAACTGCATGCGCAAAATCAGGATAATCAACGGCGTCTTTACTGTTTGTGCCGACATCCACAATCTCACAGCCAAGCTCAACGATCGCTGGCTTAAGGGCTTCTTTCATCTCATAACCGCCGTGGTCAGCACCAATGGCAACTACTTTCCTCTCTGCGGTTTTTAATTCTTCTTGCGACATGGAAAGGTCAGGGGAACCAGCAGAAGGAACATCCGTTGCAAGGGAACCGGTGTATCGTTTTAACACCCGTTGAACAATATCATGGATTTCTGCTTCGGATTTAGTTTCCACCAAGTTCTCCCGCTGATTCAGAATACAAATGTATGGTTATTATCTTCTTTCCCCGTCCCCCCGTCAAGTGCGGAACCTCTCCTGCAAAATATGATCCAAACCGGAGATCCATAACAACCCCCTTCAACCCGGGAGAGACCCATATCAAGCAGCTGTATTCCGCCCCATTTTATCCAAATCTGGAGAGGGAACGTAGGGTTCAAGTACCCCTAACGTTTCTATTTATTTGTAACAGTGAGAGTAGGTTTATGGCCAGAATAAAATTTAGATATTTCCAAAAATCAATACTCTACATATTTCAATAGTCGGGATACAACCCGCCCGTGGATTCCATCCAATCGGCTATCCGTTCAACCGCCGCCGGGATGTTGTTGTCTGAGATATCCACCTCGAGGGTTGGCAAAGTTGATTCAGAAACAAGCCTGCGCATAAGAACCTGTTCCTTATGAAAATAACTGAGGTCATCATATTGACCCGGGTTCCCTGACACTTTCAATCTTTCTTCCCTGGCCGCGGCAAAGGATTCTTCGCTGCGCGTAAGGAATACCAGCCTGAACCCGATCGCACGCAGACGATCCTCCAACCAACGGAAATCATAATCCTTGCCATACCGGGTAAGCTGGTATGCCCGGGTGGAGATGTGGAAGCGATCCACGATCCACGAATAATACTTCTGTAATTCAAATAGTTTCATCCAGGTGGCGTACGTTTCCATCGCCAGGCTTTCTTCCTGTGGTTCAAAGTTGATTAAGCCCCTGCCCCACGGGAAATCAGTAAAGGCGCACCACTCTCCCGAGATCAGCGGAGAATGATAGCGGTATTTACGTGGTCCAACAAGGCGCGGATGTTCGTTCAACGTAAAGGCAATCTCGGTCTTGAAAGTCAGCCGCGTTCCCTCCAGAATAATCTTGGGACACAGTTTATTGGACATAGTCTTATTCCGCCTGATCAGATGTGTTTACTGGAGCAATTTTTACCAGGGCAATTCTTTGCGCGTAATCCAAAAAGTCTTTTCTTTGCGGTGGAATGGGCATCCCGCCAGAGCGCATGATAGACCCAACCATACGGGGATGGTTTTTATAGCGATATTCCAGAAAATCTGCCTTCTTATCAATCTCGGTAATTATTTCCGCCACCCCAGTTACCCGTTTTGACTTCACCCGGATTTTTACCCGGGAGCTCGCGAGAATGTTCCGGTACCAATCGGTTTTCTCGCCCAGGGCAGCCGCCACATAATAACACCCATCAATTTCTTCATACTGAAGCGGAGTAATCCGTTCCTTGCCGCTTTTCCTTCCGATTGTTGTTAACAACAACACCATCCTGCCGATCAGGGGACCCAACCCGATGGCATATACAATCTGTGGCGGCAGATGTATTAGATGGAGAATTTTTCTGGGAACCTTATTCAAAATTGTCATTTTTCATCCCCTATTCCAACCTGGCTACTGCCTATCAAGAAATGCATTATTATGGAGTTAAATATACATAGGGTACACGTGCTATTTCACTACTATAGCAGAGATTTTTTAATCCAAAATATCTTCTGAGCTTGATCGATGACTTCCTTGAAACCATATAATATCGTAGCAAAAGCCGTGAGGGTACAGATATCCATCAACAACCTTCCTTGAAAAGGATTTAGGTTGTTGAGTATTATCATTCTAAATTATATTCACCATGTTCGAGACACTCAGCTGCTTAACGTAATGGCCATAACAGGGGCGTGAGGGTAATGGCGATGAGATACACCACCACAGTCAGCAGACCACCGACTTTGAAAAAATCTAAAAACCGATATCGCCCGGGTCCATAGACCATCAGACAGGCGGGCTCGAGTGGTGTCAGGTATGACGTACTCGCGGCAATCGCGATCATCATGGCAAAAGTGCGGGGATTCAGCCCCAGCTGTATCGCGGTTTGCAGCGCAATCGGAATCACAACCGCTGCCGCCGCCTGATTCGACATGGGCTGGGTCAGGAGCACGGTCAGCAGAAAAAATCCAGTTAATAACCAAATCGGGTCTAATGTTCCCACGAGCGCAGACAACTGCCCGGCGAGGAAATGTGCGGTACCGGTATACTGCATGGCGGTTCCCAGCGAGAGCATGCAGCCGATCAGAATGATCACCCTCCACTCGATTCTGCGGTACGCATCTTCCGGAGAGATACAACGGGTTACAAATACTAAAAATGCGCCAAGCAGCATCGCAACTGGCAGGGGGATGATATTTAAGGAACCAATTATCATAGACCCTGTGAATATTGAGATGACCTTCCAGGCGCGCGAGCGATTGAAGCGTTGCACATTTACCAATCCCAGCACATTAAATGTATTCTCAGCTTCCAGGTCCACAATCTGCTTCGAATTACCCTGCACCAGTAATACATCTCCCATTTGTAAGCGGGTCTCTGCAATTTTTGAATAAATGGTTCCAGATTTCCGATATATAGCCAGTATTTGTACCTGATACCGCTCGCGCATCTGCAAGCCTTTGGGTGACCGTCCAATAAATGGAGAGCTTGGCAGCAGAAACACTTCAGCAAGGCGCAAACCATCTCCCTGCAAATCACCATCGGTGAATTTTGCATCCGCCTGGATGTCTATGCCGGTTACATCTTTAATTTTCAGGATCGATTCCGATGACCCCTCCACCAGCAAGGCATCCCCCGCCTCCAGTTGAGCTTCGGCGGGCGGATCTAATTGGCGGCGGCCTTTACGGATGATGGCGAGAACCGTGAGATCAAATTTTTGTCCAAGACCTGACTGGGCGAGCGTACGTCCTTCAAGAGGCGAACCTGGCAATATCCGCAATTCAGCCAGGTAAGGACGTAGATTAAATGTATCCGTCAGCGCACCGGGAGTTTTCTGTTTTGGGATCAAACGCTGCCCCACGAAAATCATGTAGAGTATTCCAGCCAGTAATATTGGCAATCCAACAGGGGTCAGCTCAAACATCCCAATCGGCGGTAAGCCTGCCTGTGTCATCAATCCGCTCACAACCACATTGGTGGACGTGCTGATTAAGGTTACAGAACTTGCGAGTATGGCTGCAAATGCCATCGGCATCAGCAAGCGGGATGCGCTCATTTTTGCCCGCTGGCTGAGACCCATGATCACCGGCATAAAGAAAGCCGACGCGGCAGTATTATTGATAATTGCGCTCAAACCGCCAACAGCCAGCATAATTGCCGGCAGCAGACCCCGGGGATGATTGCCGGTAAATTGGAGCAGTTTCTGCCCCACCACCTCAACAACACCTGATCGAACCAATGCTGCAGTCATAATGAGGATTCCGAGCATCAGCATGACTGTGTCGCTGCCGAAGCCGGTAAATGCTTTCTCAATTGGCAGGAGACCCAACACGGTCAGCGAAATTAAGACGCCCAGCGCGGTTACATCTGGTGGTATCCACTCAAATGAAAACAGTACCAGAGCTATGGCGAGGATGGCTAAAAGCAGCATGATTGACAACGTCATAAGCACCTGACTCCCGGTTTCCTATCTGCCTGCGTGGATATCATCTGATTATGTCTTCCCCATTGGCCAGACAAAATGTTCTCTGTGATGCTCCAGCGTACCAATCATCACATCAGCGAGTGCATACCCAGGAAGCCAGGGGAATTTCCCGACAACAAATAAATCATCCTCTGGAACTGATCCAGACAGAGCAATCAATAACTCAAAACCTGAACTCCACTTCAAGAAGATATCCTGCCAGGAGACTCCCTGATATTCTTGATAAATTCTCTCATTGTCCTGATCTACATCACCTGTATCCGGATCCTCACTCACCAACCAGGTTGGGTTGACAGGTACATGCTGATGGATGGCTGCATCCAATCTGGCAATCGACAATTCCTGCCAGGCGAGTAAATGCGCCACCTTATCTTTGATGGTCAGGTTCTCACCGGGCAGATTTTGAGATAGCTCGTTTTCAGTGAGGTCCCCTAAGAACACCAACCAACGGGAGTATTCGGAATTGAGGTTGTTCAATATCTCTTTTTTATCCATATGCAACTCGGTTTATGCAAGAAATGATATCAAAAATAATCAGTTTGCCAACCTGAATTTGACTCTACAACGGCCAAAAATACAGAATTAAAGGCACAGCAACCATGACGACAATAACCTCCAGAATCAAACCCATCCGCCAGTAATCACCAAACTTATATCCTCCCGGACCCATTACCAGTGTGTTTGATTGGTGTCCGATAGGTGTTAAAAAGGCGCAGGAAGCACCAATGGCAATAGCAATCAAAAATGGATCGATGTTCACACCCATCCCCTGGGCAATCCTAATCCCAATCGGCGCCATCAACACGACAGCCGCCGCGTTATTGATAATATCAGAGAGAAACATTGTGGCTATCAACACAATCAGCAGCGTCCCCACGGGTGGGAGGGCGTTGGATATACCCAGTATTGAATTGGCAATGAGTTGGGCACCCCCTGTGCTTTCCAAGGCTTCACCGACAGGGATCATTGCCCCCAGAAGAATAATAATCGGCCAATCAATACTCTCATACGCTTCACGCAGAGAGACTATTTTGGTAATTAACATCAGCACAACAGCCGCCAGAAAAGATATTGCTGCCGGAAGCCATCCCAGCGCGGCGACGAGCAAGGCTGCTGCAAATATCCCCAACGAGACCAGCATCTGCCGGGATTGACCAATCTGTAAACCTCTTCCGGCAAGCGGCAGGCAGCCTAATGTATCGACAACTTCTTTGGAGGTTTCCAGATGGCTCTGTAGAAGCAGGACATCCCCGCTGCGAAAGCGAATGCGGTCCAGCCTGTTGCGTAAAACCCTTCCCTGCCGGGAAATAGCCAGTAAATTAATGCCATAATTTGCCCGCAGATTCAGACTGCGGGCGGTACCGCCCAACATCTGCGAGTCGGGCATAATCACCGCTTCCAGCAGAATGACATCCTCTGATTCCAATTCGGCTTTACCAATGGTCTTGCTGCCAACCAATTCGAGATCATCCTCGGCAACAAGTTTTTTTATGTTTTCTGCATCCGCGCTCAGGATGAGAATATCATTCTCCTTGAGCTTTATCAGAGCAGAAGGTTCCATCCTGCGCTCACCATCTCTAACCAATCCGATGATATTGGCTTCAGTTTTAGAGAAGATGTTCACCTCGCGCAATCTTTTTCCAATCAGATCTGAACCTTGTGGCAGGCGTACTTCAGTGACATAGTTCTCGATATCGAACAAGTTCTCTGGAGAAGCCTTGCTGCGCCGGGATGGAATTAATCGATAACCTATCAACGCGATAAACAGGATTCCCGCAAAAGCGACACCCACACCC
>CAZRKL010000097.1:1283-10206 GCA_964600595.1 uncultured Leptolinea sp. | reverse complement strand
AGACAGATCCAGAGTCTGTAGTCCTCCCATTGGACGAGCCCCCAAAATTGAACCTCCACATTTTATCACCACAGAGGGTTGATGTAAAGATAATATCAATTTGTTAGATTATTACCAAAAACTGAACGAAACTATTTTTCTATTTTGTCGTATACTAATATGCGCTGGCGGGCGGGGTAAGTATTGTGCACGGGCGGAATGCCCTATCGTATTCGAATCCTTATTTTGGTTTAAACAACATGTTAGCAATACGTCGGATTTATCATGAATTGCCGGATAAATTCTGGACGCTGGTTGGCGCCAGTTTTATCGACAGGCTGGGTGGAGCGTTAATCTTCCCCTTCTTCGCTCTGTATATCACCCAGCGCTTTGGTGTGGGGATGACAGAAGTAGGCACCCTGTTTCTGTTCTTTTCAGCATCCTCCCTGGTCGGAGAAGCGATTGGGGGAGCCCTGGCTGACAAGTACGGGCGAAAGGCAATAATCATTTTCTCCCTGATCATGTCAGCCGCATCCACAGTTGTGATGGGGTTGGTGGATGATCTCAAAGTATTTTATGTGGTCGCGATCCTGGTCGGCATTCTGGCTGATACCGGCGGACCGGCTCATCAGGCGATGGTGGCTGATCTGCTCCCTGAAGATAAACGCAGCACCGGTTTTGCTGTGCTGCGGGTGACTGCCAACCTGGCGGTCACTTTCGGTCCGATGATCGGCGGTCTGCTCGCGGGCATCAATTACCTGTATCTCTTCATTATTGATGCCATCATGAGTACGATTACAGCTGTTCTGGTTTTCTTCCTCATGCCAGAAACCAAACCGGTCTTTGTATCTGAGACTCATAAAGAAAAAGAGACAAGCCTCTTTGAAACCATCAAGGGATATGGTGTGGTGCTGAAAGACAAGGTCTACATCATTTTCGTTCTGGTCTCAGCATTGATGGTGATTGTCTATACGCAAATGAACAGCACTTTATCAGTCTTCCTGCGCGATCACCGGGCAACCTCACCGCAGTACTTTGGCTACATTCTCTCGATGAACGCGGCTATGGTGGTCATCATGCAGTTCTGGATCTCCAGAAAGCTGGATGCCAAACGACCATTACTGGTGATGGCTTCAGGCACCGTACTTTACGCCATCGGCTTTGCCATGTATGGCTTCACCTACTCTTTTGTCTGGTTCCTGGTTGCCATGTTCATCATCACCATTGGTGAAATGATGACCGTACCCACCTCGCAGGCACTGGTAGCGGGTTTTGCCCCTGAAGATATGCGCGGAAGGTATATGGCTGTATATGGATGGTGCTGGATCATCCCCTCCGCCATTGGTCCTCTCATGGCAGGGTTGGTGATGGATTACATCGATCCCAACTGGGTCTGGTGGGGAAGCGGTATTCTCGCCATCATTGCCGCCATGGGCTTTTACTGGATGCATAATAGCGCCGGGCATAAGATCCACATCACCATTGTGGACGAGATTGCCAGTTAACAAAGAAGCCGGTCATCTATCAAATGACCGGCTTTTATTCTGTCATTGTCTCGCGATTCTGATGGATATCTCTCAAAAATCGGGGGGAATTCAGGTTCCTCTCCAGCAGGTAGCCAACATAATACTGGAGCAAATCATCCATTTCTCGCTGAACCAGGAGCGATGGGTGCGCCTTCCGCGCATCGGCATAATTACTCCGCAACAGGTGGCGCAGATAGCGCAGCGCATCCAGTGTAACCGGGCGGGAACCAGCCGTTTGGTTTGAGCAACGCGGGCATACCACCCCACCAAGCGCGGCGGAGAAATACTGATCTTCCGGTTGAATCTCTCTGCGGCATACTACGCACTGGAACAGCTCCGGGCGAAAACCCACCGATGCAAGCATACTCAATTCATAATACTGAACCGCCAGGGATGGTTCTTCGCCATCCTCGATGCGTTTAAGTGTCTCTACGAGCAAATTAAAAAGGGATTGGTTTTCTTCGGCTTCAAAAGTGAACCGATCCAGCAGTTCATTGGCGATCGATGCCTGGGCGATCAATTCCAGGTTATTGTGGATTTTCTGGAATGGGAGGATGGTTTCAGCCTGGGTGATGAGGGGCAGATCATGTGTCCGGTTAAGCTGCAATGTAGAGAGGGTGAGGGGTTCCAGGTGTCCGGCTTTTCGGCTTTTTATTTTTCTAATCCCTTTTGCCAGAACGCGTAATTTGCCAAATTCTTTGGTGTAAAGCGTTAAAACACGGTCAGCTTCTCCGGTGTTCGAATGACGGAGAACAACCGCTGTCACCCGAAATGAACGCGGAAGATCGCTCATCTTTCTACCTGATCAGGGGATTAAATCTTTGGGAGTAAAAGCGCCGGGCAATAATTGCGCAACGGTCATCTCGCAGGCAATCTCTCCACTTGTGTCGGCAATAATTACAGGCATATCGAGATTAAATTCCGCCATCACCTGCCGGCAGGAACCGCAGGGGGTGCCTGCATTTTCGGTTACAACCACGATCGCTTCAAACAGTTTTTCGCCATCTGTGACCGCTTTAAAGATCGCAGTCCGTTCGGCACAATTGGTCAATGGCAGAACCGCATTCTCTACATTCGCCCCAGTGTATATTTTCCCGGTTTTTGTAAGCAAGGCAGAACCAACAGCATACTTTGAATATGGGCTGTAAGAATTCTTGCGGGCATCAATTGCCTGGCGAATGAGCTCATCCTTCTGAGCTTGAGTCAACATCTGTCGTCTCCAGTTCGGTATCCAGAATATTCAGACGATGCGCGCGAACTTTGCGAATGCGCCTACCGGTAACATTTTCTACAATCAGCTCCACATTATCGACCAGCACCCGTTCACCACCGCTGGGGACCTTTCCAACCTCCCCATACATGAAACCGCCCAATGTGTCAGCCATATCCTTGCTCAGTTCGGTTCCCATGACCTCATTGAAGTCATCCAGATCAATGCTGCCCTTAAAAAGATATTCATTGTCATTAATTTTCTGGAAGGGCAACTCTTCAGACTGGTCGTATTCATCTTGAATTTCGCCAATGATTTCTTCGAGCAAGTCTTCCAGGGTGACCAAACCCGCTACACCACCATACTCATCCACAACGATTGCCATGTGAACCCGCTTGGTTTGCATTTCGGTGAGCAGTTCATCCAGTTTTTTTGCTTCGGGTACGAAATAAGCCGGGCGCAGCACGGTTCGCAGATCGGCAATCTGCTTCTTATTACTCTGATGCCGTAAGAGGTCTTTTGCATAGAGTAACCCGATGATGTTATCCACGGTTTCTTCAAAGATAGGAATTCGGGAATGTCCCGATTCAACAAAGGCAGCCAACGCCTCATCGACCGTCGTTTCCACCGCCAGCGCGCGAATATCTATGCGAGGAACCATAATTTCACGGGCAAGGGTGTCGCCAAATTGGAAAATTGAATAAATCATCTCGCGCTCTTCTTTTTCGAGAGCGCCGTCGGTTTGTCCCTGCTGAACCCAGGTTTTTAGCTCATCATCAGTCGGAGCAGTGATCTGCCCCAGGCTGTTCTCTGATTGGCCCATTAACCGGATTGCAATTCCAGACACGGGCGAGAGAACCTTGTCGATCATTGAAGCAAAAATACTGGTGCGCAGCGCCCACACTTCTGGTATTTTCAGAACAAATCCATCGACCCATGATTCCAACGAAAATAAAACGAACGCTGCAACGATTAACAATCCGGCTGCATACAGTAACCGTAATGGTTCAACAACATTCAACCAGCCGTAAGATTCCATTGCATAGAACACAAAAAGGACAAAGAGGAACAAAAGGAGCAAGTGTGCTAAACGCAAACTCACCCGTATGCGTGGACGGTCAATTCGGCGGATAGTATCATCCACTGCTTTTTCATGCACCGGCCTGAGGTTTAATAACCTGGGCAGGTGCGCGTTCACCATACTGGATCGCACAATGGTCAGGATGAGATCAAGAATCAGGAAAAGAACTAACAGGGTGATAATTAGATCAGTATCCATTCCTCATTTTTTCTTCATGGGCCTGGCGGGAACCCCAATCACGGTCTCACCATCTGCAATATCATGGGTCACCACAGCACCAGCTCCAGTTTTTGCCTTATTCCCGATTTTCAACGGGGCAACCAGCATGGTATCACTCCCCAGGAACACATCGGAACCAATTTCGGTTGGATTTTTGTTTTCACCATCAAAGTTACAGGTGATGGTACCTGCCCCAATGTTAACATTTTGACCAATCTTCGCATTTCCGATATAAGCGAAGTGACCCATTTTGGTCCCCTGTCCCAGATAAGAATCTTTTACCTCACCAAAATTGCCCATGTGAACATGAGATGCCAGATGGGCGCCTTTGCGTAAATGGCAGAACGGACCCATTTCGACATCATTTTCAACGATGGCATATTCCAAAATGGAATAGAGAACTGTGCTTCGATGTCCGACCACGCTATCCTGGATCATGGAGTTCGGACCAATCTGACAATACTCGCCAATCCACGCCCTGCCTTTCAGGAAGGTATTCGGCCAGATTGTGGAGTCTTTACCTATCAATACATCGGGTTCAATATAAGTGCTGCCCGGATCAATGATTGTCACCCCTTCAGCCATCCACTTTTCGTTAATCCGGTGGCGTAACAGCGAAGTTGCTTCTGCGAGGTGGCTGCGGGTATTAATGCCAATCGCTTCACTTGGCTCTGAAACGGTGATCGCCTTAACCATTTTCCGCTGGTCACGGGCAATCGCGACAACGTCCGTCAGGTATAACTCCCCTTTGGCTGACGTTTTTATTTCTTTCAAAGCCTGCCATAACCAGGCTGCCTGGAAACAATACGCGCCCACATTGTATTCGCGGATGGACAACTCTTCCAGAGTGGCAGCTGCCTCTTCAACGATAGCGCTGACCGAATTATCCACGCCGCGGATAATTCTGCCGAAACCGCGTGAGTCTTCACCTTTTACGGTCAAGAGCGTCATTGGTCCGCTATTTCCAAGCTGAGTCTGCACGAGGGCTGAGAGGGTTTCTTTCCGGAACAAGGGCATATCTGCACTGATCACCAGCACCAATCCATCGTATCCGCTGAGCAGCGTTTCTACCTGCTGAACCGCGTGACCGGTTCCCAATTGCTGTTTTTGCTCAACAAAATCTGCTGTATCTCCCAATGCTTCTTTAACCTGGGCTGCACCATGTCCAACCACCACAATCGGTTTACGATTGGTGACGGTTTTTGCCGCTTCCATGCTGTAAAAGACGAGTGGTTTACCCAGCAGCGTATGTAATACCTTTGGCAGGCGAGATTTCATCCGGGTCCCCTGACCAGCTGCCAGAATAATCGCTACTGTGTCCATATCTTACTCCTGCATATATGACATTGATGGTACCAGTCCATTTTAACACAACAAACTAAGACCAAACCAGTCTTAGTTCGTATGAATTTTCTTATCTTCATAACATCCCCAATGATTTTTTAGGCTGGGGCACCTGGATTCGAACCAAGATCCACAGATCCAAAGTCTGGTGTGCTGCCATTGCACCATGCCCCAACGTGATGGGATTGTAACATAGCTTTTTAGTTTATTCCAAACCTATTTTATTAAAAATTCGTTGATTCTTTCGTTTTGATGCGAAAAGTATTGATGATATAATTTTTGTGTCATGGATGCAAAAAGGGTAGTCATTATCGATGACGAAATGGTGCTTGGACAGCTTCTCCAGGCTGCTTTCGCCACGCTCAGCGGACACATTGAGGTCAAAGTCGTCCCCAATGCTGAAGAAGCTGCTCGCGAAGTAGGCAAAAAAGAAATCCATCTGGTTGTGAGTGACGTGAAGCTCCCGGGCATGTCGGGGTTGGAATTCACCGCTCAAACAAAGAAAAAAATTCCCCAGATAAAAATCATACTGGTGTCAGGCTTGAATGATCCCCAGTTGTCAGAAAAAGCAGCTGCCGCGGGGGCTGATGCATTCTTCCCCAAGCCGGTGGAGATGCGGGACTTCCTGGATACTTCCTCACGCCTGCTCGGTCTCATCACCCAAACCCCCACGATGTCGATTCGGCAAGTGGTTGATTTACGGACTGATTTATTTGGAGAAGTTCTTATTGGACTGCGGCAAGATCTGGCTGCGTTCGCGGTGCTGCTGGTGGATGAGCGGGGGAAAGTTCTCGCTTCTGCTGGTGATCCGACCGACGACACTTTAACCGACAAGGTCATTCCATATTTGCTATCCGCTGCAAGTTCGATTCAACGCATCAACGCCGCTCTGCAAACAGAGACACCTGAGAATGTGATATCGGTCAAAGGCAGCCAATACGATCTCGTGGTATCTCCAGTGCCCGGTTACCTGTTGATGGTATTCCTGAAGCATTCAAAAACTAACGTGCGGTTAGCGGTAGCCTTCGATGCCATAACAAACGCCTTGTTTGAACTGCAGCAGAAAATTAACGAGATAGATCAAGACTATCCACTCACCACGCATCCCGAAGTGGAGCAGGCGATCTCGAAGACCGGTCCGCTTACCCTTCCCGAGCCCATTCAGGTAGTTGACAACAGGCAAAGTGATTCGGCAGAGGTTACATCCAAAGACTTTGACAACCTTTTTTCAACGGTGGTCAAGAAGAAAGTCAAAAACGAAGACGCTGATTCTTTCTGGGATAAGGCAACAGCCAAGCCATCGTTCAGCGATTCAAAAGAACCTGGCTTGCTCTCTTTCGACGAAGCAAACCAGTTGGGGTTAACACCTCGCGACGATAGTCCTCCGCAGGCTTAAAAACCTTCCAAATTAGATAAATTAACCAGCTCCATGGGCATTGCCGCAATTTGCTGAAGCATACCCAGACGGTTCGCGCGTACCTGCAGGTTTTCATCCATCACCATGACTTTATCAAAGAAAGCATTGATTACAGGAATGGATTTTTCGAAGTCATTTCGAAAATCTGTAATTGATTTATATGGCTGATTTTCTCCAAGCCTTTGGATGGCAGCGAACAAATCCTTTTCTTCACCTTCAATAAAAGCATTTTTATCTACTGAATAATTTTCCTTCTGATCACGGGTAATACGGACACAACGCGCGTACGCCTGAAGGAAAGTAAGCCAGGAATCCTGGGTAACCATTTCTGAAAGCTCTTTGATAGTTCTGAAGGCACCCGCCGGATTATTTGCCTGTACAGCCAGGACAGCGTCGACCACATCATACCGATATCCCTGATCCAGCAGGTAACTTCGCAGCCGTCCGATGATGAAATCGAGGCAAGCTCTCTGGGATTCTGGCGTCGCGGGCACGGGCAGCGTTTGGGCAGCCAATTCCAGACCTGAAGCTAGATTAAAATCTTGATTCCATTCCATCAGACTGATTACCAGACCCAGCGCAGCTCGCCGTTGGGCAAATGGGTCTTTCGTGCCGGTCGGCGCCAGACCAGCCGCGAACAAAGCCGAGAGCGTATCCAGGCGGTCAGCCAGCCCCACAATAAGACCGGCTTTTGCAGCAGGAACGCTATCGCCGGCATAGCGAGGCAGATAATGTTCGAAGATGGCCGAGGCCACTTCAGGTATCTCTCCAGATTTTAAGGCGTAGAATTTCCCGATTGTTCCCTGCAGAGATGTCATTTCTACAACCATATGGGTTACCAGGTCTGCCTTACACAGACTTGCAGCCCTGAGGGTGGTTGCTTTCTCTCCCGGGGTCATTGCCAGTTCTTCGCAAAGTTTGCTACTCAAAGCTTCAATACGGCGGGTCTTAGCCAGCATCGAGCCAAGCTTTATCTGGAAGGTGAGGGTATCGAGCCGGGGCAGAAAGTCAGCCAGGTTCTTCTGCAAATCTTCTTCAATGAAGAAAGCAGCATCTGCAAAACGGGCGCGAATCACCTGGGCATTCCCATCCGCAACAATGTCCTCATGCCTTCCATCTCCATTCCGCACAATGATAAAGAACGGAAGCAGGGAGCCAGCTTTTTGCAGCGGGAAATAGCGCTGATGTTTCTTCATCACCGATATCAGAACTTCCTTGGGTAACGCAAGATGCTTTTCCTCAAACTCGCCCCGTAATGCCGTTGGAGCTTCCACCAGGTTAGTTACTTCATCCAGCAGGTCTTCAGGGATAACCGGATCAGCCCCTGAATCACTGAGGATGCGTGTGACTTGATCACGAATAGCACGCTTCCTTTCAGCCTGATCGAGGATGATACCCTGCTGATTCAAAGCGGTGAAATAGTCTTCCGGGTTATTTATCGAAATATCCGCCGGGTCGAGGAAACGTAACCCGCGGGTAATTTTTTGTGTAGAAAGCCCGGCATAGCCAAATGGCACAAGCTGATCACCGAACAGCGCCATCAACCATCGAATCGGGCGCGAGAATGCCACTTTGCTGCTGTTCCAGCGCATGGTTTTGTCAAATTTGATTTTTGAAATCAGTTTTGGCAGTTCAACAGAGAGGATTTCCGCTGCCGTTTTGCCTTTCTCGTGTACCACCGCCGCAGCGTAGCTGCCGCCATCCATCTCACGTACTTCAAGTGTTTCCGGAGCGATCCCCTTGCTGCGGGCGAATCCCTCGCCGGCAGGTGTGAGCTTCCCATTCGTATCGAATGCGCGGTTGGCGGGTGGTCCTTTCACGACAACTTCCCGGTCTTCCTGACGCGGATGGAGGGCAGGTATAAAAGCCACCAGTCTGCGCGGGGTGCTCCAAACTTTTAACTCTGAATATTCCAGTCGCTGATCCTTGAGTAGCGTGGTCATGAGATCATGCATCTGTTGGATCGCGGAATCCAGATCGGCAACAGGCAGTTCTTCGGTTCCAATTTCAAACAAGAAAGGCTGAGGATGAGTGTGAATATTCAGGGTAACTGAATCAATTGAAACTGAATCGCCTTCCACTTTTTCATGATTTGTCAGCCAGGGAAATTCCTGCTGTTGGCGCTGTTCAACATACATGTCCGCTGT
>CAZRKL010000097.1:0-1183 GCA_964600595.1 uncultured Leptolinea sp. | reverse complement strand
GCTGCTCCAGCGGATATCTCTGAATGAGCGGACCTTTTGCAAAGCCATCGCGATCCGGTCCAGACCATAGGTGATCTCCACCGATACAGGTTCAAGAACCTGCCCACCAGCCTGCTGGAAGTAGGTGAATTGGGTGATCTCCTGTCCATCCAGCCAGACTTCCCAACCCAATCCCCACGCGCCCAGCGCCGGGCTTTCCCAGTTGTCTTCTACAAAACGGATATCATGCTGGCGGGGATCAATACCAATTGCCTCTAATGAAGCGAGATACACCTCTTGCGGGTTGCCCGGATCAGGTTTTAATATCACCTGAAACTGGTAATGCTGCTGCAAGCGGTTTGGATTCTCGCCATAGCGACCATCATCCGGCCGCACTGAGGGTTCCACATAGCCAACATTCCAGGGCTCCGGACCGAGCACCCGTAAAAAAGTAGCCGGGTTCATGGTACCTGCCCCCACCTGGGTGTAATACGGCTGCCAGATTAAACAGCCTTGTTTTGCCCAGAATTCCTGGAGCTTCATGATAATGGTCTGGAAATCGTTGGATTGCGACATGTTTTCTCCAAAATGGAAAGAATAAACAAGATTATACCAAAGCGAAGGCAACCAAAGCGGGTTTACAGAAAACTGAGCCATCCTACGCAAGATTATCTATAATGATATGAACCAAAAGAATGGAGAATGAATAATGAACAAAGCTAAAGCTTTGATTACCGGAGCATCCGCGGGAATTGGCGCTGAATTCGCCCGCCAGCTGGCAGCCAAAGGGTACGATCTCATCCTGGTTGCCCGGCGCAGAGAACGATTGGAGCATCTGGCAGCGGAGATCCAATCGCGACATAAAGTAGCCATCGATATCCAGCCTGCTGATCTTTCCATTTTGAGTGAAATTCAAAGACTCGAACGGCTGATAGAAGAAACAGAGAATCTCGAAGTGCTGGTAAACAACGCGGGCTTTGGTATTCCGGGATTGTTCGTAGATACTGAAATTGATTCCATTATGATGATGATAAAAGTGCACGTCGAAGCAACGGTCCGGTTAACCCATGCAGCGTTGCCCGCCATGATTTCAAGAGGATTGGGTTTTATTGTTCAGGTATCTTCTGTGAGCGCGTTCGCTTCATCCACCGGCAGCCCGACATACGGAGCGACCAAGGCGTATCTAAACGCTTTTGTCGATGGC
>CAZRKL010000096.1:0-10224 GCA_964600595.1 uncultured Leptolinea sp. | reverse complement strand
TCCGTTATTGGCTGAACAAGCTACCAGGAAAAAACTGCCAAGAATTACAATAATAATTGCACGCTTCATTTTGCACCTATAAGTTGAAGTTGAAATTTTTGAGGCGAAGGCTGTTACTCACCACAAAAATACTACTGAGCGCCATCGCCCCTGCCGCCAGCATGGGGCTGAGTAAACCAAACGCCGCCGCAGGGATGAGAATGATGTTATAGAAAAACGCCCAGAACAGATTCTGGCGGATGGTTTTCAGCGTCCTACGAGATAGCTCCACCGCGCGGGGAACACCACGCAGGTCTCCACTGATCAGGACTACGGGCGCGGAAGCCATCGCAACATCGGTACCGGTCCCAATGGCAATGCCCACATCTGCCTGCGTAAGCGCGGGGGCATCGTTAATTCCATCTCCGACCATGGCAACAACTCTGCCCTCAGATTGCAATTCACGAATCAGATCAATTTTTCCGCCAGGAAGTACCTCTGCGTACACCTGATCCACACCCACCTGCCGACCAATTGCCAGGGCAGTCTGCCTGTTATCACCAGTCAGCATGACCACCTGCAAGCCCATCTGTTTCAGGTGTTGAATGGCTTCTAATGAGCCGGCTTTGATTGTGTCTGCCACCGCAAGCAAACCCGCAAGTCTGCCATCTACGGCAACGAGAATTACAGTTTTGCCTTCATCCTGATATTTTTCCAGAACTGAAACCGCATTTGATGTATCCAGATTTTCTTCTTCCATCAGGCGGCGGCTGCCTACGACCACTTTCCTGCCATCTACGAATGCTTTTGCACCACGACCCACAACAGCAATAAAATCAGTTGAACCGGCTAATTCAACTTCAAGGATATTCGCTTCGGCTACCACTGCTTCAGCCAGGGGATGCTCACTTCGTTTTTCCACACTGGCCGCAAATTTAACCAGCTCCCTCTCTGTTAGACCGCTATCAAATAATGTGATGTTCGTGACCTGGGGCTGACCCCGGGTAATAGTGCCCGTTTTATCCAGAACGATGGTGGAGATTTTTCCGGCGCGTTCGAGTGCCTCACTCGATTTCAAAAGAATTCCGGCTTCGGCACCTTTTCCGGTTCCCACCATCACCGCAGTTGGTGTAGCCAGACCCATAGCACAAGGGCAGGCGATCACAAGCACCGCCACCATATGGATCAACGCCCTGGTGAAAGGGTTCAGGTCAGCATTAACCGCCAGGGGAGGTGCGAACACCATCCAGCCTGCAAAAGTCAGCAGGGCAATTAAAATCACAATTGGAACGAACACCGCGGAAATTTTATCAACCAGTTTCTGGATGGGTGCCTTACTACCCTGCGCTTCTTCAACCAGACGGATGATTTGGGCGAGGGCGGTATCCTTGCCAACCCGCGTTGTTTTGAAAGTGAAGGAGCCCAAACGGTTCATCGTAGCCCCAATCACCTGGCTGCCTATTACCTTTTCATTCGGAATGGATTCACCCGTGAGCATGGATTCATCCACTGTGGAAGAGCCTTCGATGATCACCCCATCCACAGCAATTTTTTCGCCGGGTTTGACCAGAATTACATCGCCAACAACAACTTCTTCCACCGGAATTTCAGTTTCCACGCCATTTTTTAGAACCCGGGCAGTTCGGGCATGCAATCCCATCAGTTTTTTGATCGCTTCTGAGGTTTTGCCTTTTGCACGAGCTTCGAGGTATTTACCAACTTTTATCAAAGTGATGATTACAGCCGCGGTTTCAAAATACACATGCCCGGAAATCCAGCCAAAAGTTATCGGAAGAGAATACAGGAATGCAGCTGAGCTACCCATGGCAACCAGCACATCCATATTGGCAGAGCCGTTCCGGATGGATTTATACGCGCCAATATAGTACTGCCTTCCCACATAGAACTGCACCGGCAGCGCCAGAGCAAACATTACCCACTTGATCCATGTAGAATGCGAGATGGACATTGGCAGGAAACCAAGATCACCTGACATGGAAATCAAAAACAATGGGATGGTAAATATTAAACCAACCACGAGAAGGTGTTTTTGTTCTTCCATTTCCTTCTGGCGAGCCTGTGCTTCTGCATCTTCACCTGAGCCAGAGACATCGTACATATCGAATCCAGCTTCACGGAGAATCTGACGGATTTCCTGCTGGGTAATGATTGTGGGGATATAACGGATGAATGATTGTGAAGTAACCAGGTTTACACGAACATCAAGAATGCCCTCCCGACCACGGATCATCTTTTCCAATCGGCGGGCATCGTTATCATCGCCCAGGTTTTTCACCTGAAGGATTGCCTCACCTTCAGCTATTCCATACCCCGCTTTCTGGATTCTATTGATCATGGCAGGCAAATCAGCCATCGAAGGATCAAACTCCACTGATGCCCTTTCAGATGACAGGTTGACACTGGCAGACTGAACACCTTCGACCTTTTTCAAACTCCGTTCCACAGTAGCCACACAATTCGCGCATGTCATACCGGTAATGGGTAATGTAATCAGTTTCGTTTCTGGCATCCATCCTCCAACTAACAGAAATGTCCCGCGTTAACTTACACGGTTGTCATCAAACTATATCTTTACTTATTTTAGAACTCAATAGGTATTAATCGCTATTGCTGTGCATAACCCTGCGGGATAGACTCTGGCATGAATAGACCACAACGATCTGGAGATAAATTATGACTGAAATTGTTCTGGCTTTTATAACCGGGCTGACAACAGGCGGATTAAGCTGTCTTGCAGTTCAAGGGGGATTGCTGGCAAGTTCGCTGGCGCATCAAATAGAGAAAGATATTGGTGGCATTGAAACAGGTTCCAGTACTGTTAAATTTTCAATAGCTTCTCCCATCCTCTGGTTCCTGGTATCAAAATTAGTAGCATATGCCGTGCTTGGATTCTTACTTGGCTGGATTGGATCATTGATCCAGCTCTCTCCTATTGCAAGAGCAATCTTACAGATTGGCATCGGGATTTTTATGCTTGGACAAGCAGGAAGATTACTGAAACTTCACCCGTTCTTTCGATTCTTCAATATTGAACCCCCTGTCTTCGTAAGAAAGCTTATTAGAAAGGTCTCTCGAAAAGGAGAAGCAACCTTGACCCCGATCTTTTTAGGGGCGCTGACAGTTCTCATACCGTGCGGGATCACCCAGGTCATGATGGTGACAGCGATGGCTAGTGGAAATCCACTGACCGGTGCGGCGCTGATGTTTGCTTTTGTTCTTGGAACATCCCCTGTCTTTTTTGTTGTGGCTTACTTCACAACGAGGCTTGGGGCGCGTCTGGAAAAATATTTCTCCCGATTTGTTGCAATCGTAGTTCTCGTTCTGGGATTGGTGGCAATTAATACCGGTTTGAATATAGCCGGGTTCCCATATACAGTAGAGCGGATTTTCAAAAGCCTTCAGGCACAACCTGTGCAGGCGTCAGCCATCGTATCAACCGATCCAGTGATCCCACCGCCAAACGCCATAACAAATAATTTGTTTGACAACAATCCTTCTCAGTCGCGAAAAGTTGGATGTAATTGCGGGATGATGGGTAGCCGAAGGTCGGAAAATGATTACAGCAAAAATCTAATATTACCTGCCTTGCCCACCGAGCAACCGGCTACTGAAGAGAATAACCAGTTCAATAATTACACCATCCAGGTATTGAATACGAGCTACTCTCCTGAAGTTTTGACTATCGCTGCCGGACAAGCATCCCAAATCACATTTAATAGTGAAAATGTCTTCTCCTGTTCTCTGGCAATTGTTATTCCAGGTCTGGGTATCAACATCACATTGAAACCAACCGACTCACAAACGATTGAATTACCAGCTTTAAATTCGGGTGACCAACTGCCATACTCCTGTTCAATGGGTATGTTCACCGGTCTAATTGTGGCTGAGTAGGAATCAATGATGATTAAGAAAGCGTATGTGATACCCAACATGGAATGCAGTATGTGTGTGCTGCATCTGGAAGGTCTGCAAGATGAACTCCCCGGAATCCACGACATTCAGGCGAGCCTCCATCAACAGAGGCTGGTCATCGAATTCGATGACCAGCTCATTTCTGAAGAACAGATATTGAGTAATATCGAGGGAATGGGGTATCGAGTCAAATGAGAGTATCCAGAAGAAGGTAAGATATGCTAGAATCATCATATGAATCAGTGTACAGATTCTGTAATTATAAATAATATCAAACTGGAAATCTGCATTGGCGATCTAACAGAAGAACCCGTGGATGCAATTGTAAACGCTGCAAATGCGTACCTGCAGCACGGCGGGGGAGTAGCAGGAGCGATAGTACGAAAAGGGGGAAGTGTCATCCAGCGGGAGAGCGATGAGTGGATTCGCCTTCATCAGAGAGTGCAGCACGCATCGCCAGCGCTTACCGGAGCAGGCAACCTACCGGCAAAGCATATTATCCATGCTGTGGGACCAATCTGGGGGGAAGGTGATGAAGACCGCAAACTGATGGAAGCTGTAAAAGGTTCTTTAGACCTGGCGAACACGCTACAGCTGGATAGTATTGCCTTCCCGGCTATATCAACCGGCATTTATGGCTTCCCCAAAGAACGGGCTGCCAGGATCATCACCCAAACTATCCAGCAGTGGATGGATCAAAAAATCGCAGCATCGATCCAATTGATCCGTATCGTGCTCATCGACGAGAAGAACTATCAAATGTTTGTGAATGAACTTGACAGTAATTCATGATTACATCAATACATAATCCCAAGCTGCAAGCTGTGCGGTCTTATTTGAGCCGCGCGAAAGACCGAGAAGCTGATCAGGTATTTGTTGTTGAAGGCGTACGACTTGTGGAGGAAGTGGCATCCACACAATGGCAAGTGGATTACCTTCTCTTCGCAGATGATCTTTCCCCACGTGGTCTGGCATTGGTTGAGTTATTCAGTCAGAGAAATGTGGAATGCCTGGATGTTAAAAGGGATATTCTCAATAAAATTAGTGACACCGAACAATCACAGGGCATTTTAGCCGTATGCAAAAAGTCAGTAATCGCAGCACCCGAAAAACCTGATTTTATTTTAATCATTGATATGATCCGCGATCCGGGGAACTTGGGAACCATTCTACGGACAGCAGCATCCGCCGGAGTACAGGCAGTATGGGTATCTCCCGGGGTTGTAGATCCATTCTCCCCCAAGGTACTGCGGGCAGGGATGGGTGCACACTTCCGGTTGCCAATTGTCGCCATGGAATGGGCTGAGATTACCCGAAAAGCAAGAGAAGGCAAAATAAAAATTTACAGCTCTGATGCTCAAGGCACCAAATCTCTCTGGCAGACAGACTTCAAAAAGGCGACAGCAATTATCATCAGCAATGAGGCGGAAGGTGCGAGCGAGGCAGCCCGTGCTATCGCAGAGGAAACCATCTCCATTCCAATGCCGGGGAATTTTGAAAGCCTGAACGCAGCTACAGCCGCTGCGGTTTTGATTTTTGAGGTCGTTCGTCAACGGAGCCAAGCATGAGAATAAGATCCATCACTGCCTTTATATCAGAGCCAACCGAACAAATTATCACAAGATATTCTAAAACAGCACAACTGATCAGGGAAAAGTTGGCAGGTGCCGGATTTGAAGTGCAAACCACCCGTCTTGCGACCCCATCTTTTACCCGGTGGATGGATGATGATATCCAGAAGAATATTCTGTCATTGGAGAAATCTGTCACCGTATCCGGGTTCGACTATCTATCCATTGGACCTGTAACTGCAGGAGATAGAAAAGGTTTATCTATAGTTTCAGAAATTCTAAAAAATACACAGAGCACCTTCTGCACCAGTCATTTATGCTCCCCCGGCGAGCCTATCGATCTGGCATGGCTGCATCAGGTTGGCAAGGAGATTCTGAAAAACAGTGTTACAGATGATAAAGGTTTTACCAATTTGCGGTTTGCTGGGTTGGCAAATGTAGAACCCGGTTGTCCTTTCTTTCCTGCCGCTTATGCAGATCCAGAAAAACCCGGTTTCGGCGTCGCGATGGAAGCCGCCGATCTTGCGTTCGAGATATTCACAAAGGCAGATACCCCCACGGCTGCTTCAAAACTACTGATAAAAGCGATAGAAGATACCAGCAGGAAAATTGAAGAATGCTGCGTTCCTATCGCCGGATTAGAATTTCTGGGTATCGATTTCACTCTGGCTCCCTTTCCTGAGGATAGCCGTTCAATCGGAGCAGCGCTTGAAGCACTTGGTATATCCGCTTTTGGTCTTGCCGGCTCACTGGCTGCATCAGCCTTCCTGATGTCGATACTGGATCAAGCGAAATTCAGGCGTATTGGTTTCAATGGTTTGATGCTGCCCATTCTGGAGGATTCTTGCCTGGCTAAAAGGAATGCTTCAGGCTCACTCAGTATTCAGCAGTTGCTGCTTTTTTCCACCGTCTGTGGAACAGGCCTCGATTGTATTCCCCTGCCAGGTAGTGTCACCCCTTCACAAATTGCTTCCATTCTGCTGGATATCGCCTCACTTTCAAATCGGCTGCATAAACCTCTCACCGCCAGATTGATGCCCGTACCCGGAAAAATAACTGGAGACATGACTGAGTTTGATTTCGGGTATTTTGCGAACAGCCGGGTGATGGACCCAGCTTCTGAGGGGGTTGGCGGATTATTCGAAATGGGAAAGTTAATTCCCGTATGGGAGAGGAAAGTGAAGTAAGTCTATTTAACTTGCTTGAAATTTACAATAATTAAATTTTTATCACAACTGGCATTAGTCTTTAGATAAACCTTATCAGAAATCGCTCCCCCTGCCTGATTGAACAGTTGTACCCAGAGTGTATTATAAGTTTCCACCGGGGAATCGTTGATTTTGATCTCATATCCAGCGGAACCGTAACGGTTAACCGTCCCGCTCAAACTGGTGATCGCCATCACCTTCCCTTTGAAAGTGCCATAAAGCTGAACACGCAACCCCACAACAGGGGCATCGTTAATATCCACAACCTGACCAGCAACTCCCATCCACTTGCATTCGTCATCCGGTCGCATAATGGCACTCGAGATCGCAATGGGGTTGCCCGAAACCACATCGTAGGAGTATGGACCGGTTGCAGTTGGGGCAGTACCGGATATTGTGATTTCAAGGGTCGGGATCAGTAAGGCAATTTCCGTAGCCGGATCGAGGGTTGGACTCGGAATTGGCGTATCTGTAAATTGGGGGGAAGGGGTCAATGTAGGTGTTGCTGTTATCGCAGGCGTGATTGTATGCGTAGGAGAAGGGGTATTTGTAGGAATGATAACAATGGGCGGTATGACCGCAGGCGGATATGGATTGACAAAAGCATATGGATTTATATATATCCAGAAATAGATTAGAGCCAATAATATGGAGCCGGCACCCAAGGCAATCGCCATCCGGTTCCAGACAGTCTCTGAGATACCTTTCTTCTCCTCAATCGGGGAAACAGGGTCGTTATCGTACTCGAAATCAGATTGATTAGGCGGTGCGATCACTGAATAAATATCTCAATTTGGCTGTTTTCTTTCCTGGTTTCGATCCAATTTTTCAAGGCAGAACGCTGCAATACGGTGTAAGCTTCAGGAGATAAGGGATGATTATCTTCCCGTTCCACAACCTGAATGATATGGTATCCACTCGATGTGGTTATTACATCGCTGGTCGATCCAAGCTGCAAACTAAATGCAGCCTCCTCAACGGCAGGTTGGAGGAGGTAGCCTCGAGGAAACCATCCCAAATCGCCTTTGGTTATTGGATCGTATTGTTCTGCAATCGTTGCAAAATCTGCACCAGTCCGGATCTGTTGCAAAATCCCCTGTGCTTCTGGCTCGCTCAAGACAAGGATTTGCAAAGCGTGGATTTGCTCAGCTTCAGAAGGAACCTCAGTTACAATCTTGTCGCGCATCCATGAAGCAGCAATTGAAATTTCTAGAGCTTTTTTCAAACTATCAATGTCATAACCGTTTTTTTGCATCCATGAATCCAACACAGAGTTGCCACCGATCCGATTTGTGATCTCCTCCAATTTCTGTTGGAGCATATTTGGGTCTTGTTGATATCCACTCTCTTCTGCACCCTGTTTCAGTAACACATCCTCAATCATGCTTTGAATGACTACTTCTGAAGGCGAAACATCCTTTTCACCCTGTGCTAATCCAGCCAGAACAAGTTCATATCTTGACAACTCCGCCTGGTATTCTTCCAGCGAGAGTACATAATCATTAACCCTTGCCGCCATTGGTTCTGGCGTATCCGAGGGTATCACTGTCACTTCCTGAACCGTTTCTGACGGGGCGACAACAGTGGTTGTGGGTAAACCCGTAGAATTTGCCTTGCAGGATGTAATTCCGATAAGGATAACCAGGCTGAGGATCCATTTTATTTGTTGCATGCCCCCGATTATACCTCATCCATTCTCGGTATAATAATTGCATCAAGATGAATGGTGTGCATCATGCGTTAACCCCCTACAGGCACGCATTTTGCACCTCCAGAATTGATATTTAGATACAGGTACTACCGTACCGGGAGAAGAAAATGTCGAAAACTCTCAAGATCATCCTCGTTCTGATCATAGTTGTTGCCCTGGCGATACCCACGGGAGTGGGCATTGTGAACGCGAACAAAATCCCCACATTTAGTATTGTCAGTGTGGTCCCGGGCGCGGTTGTCACCATCCAAACCAGCGACTTCCCGGCTGAGATGAAATTTGATGTTCTGATTGGAAGATATGGTTCTTATGGTGTTGATGGTGTCAAGGTTGCCACACAAGATTCTGATAAAGGTGGCACTTTTACAGCGACATTCAAAATTCCCGAAGAATTAAAAACTGTTGAGATGTTATCCATCCGTCTGGAAAACAAAGAATCGGGATACTATGCGTATAACTGGTTCAAAAATGAAGCCATTCTTGCCGCAGATACAACCACAGAACCCGTTGCCACAGAAGGAACCGAAGAGGTTTTTCACCCCTCATTTACCATCACTAGCGTCGAAATGGATAAATCCATTACTGTTCAAGGCGTGGGATTCCCCAAAGATACAGAGTACGATATCCTAATGGGGGTATACGGCACCATGGGTATGGGTGGTGTTAAAACAGCCAGCCAAAAAACAGGTGCTAAAGGTGATTTTAAAGCAACCTATACCATCCCTGAAGATTTTAAGGGCGCGTATATGATTTCTGTCCGTATGGAAAGTGCGGCATCCATCCATTACGCATATAACTACTTCTACAATTCAACTTATATGCCCGTTGAAGAAACCACGGCAGCGTCAGCTGAAGCCGCGGCTACCGTTACTGAAACCTCAACTGAGACCAGCACCTATTCAGGTTATCCTTCCTTCACGATCACCAAAGTGAAGAAGAATACCTCAGTCACACTGATGGCTGAAAATCTACCTGAAGGCGAAATCTTTGATGTTATGCTGAGTAACTACCAGGATGGATCGTTTGAACCGGTCAAAGCAGGTACCTTGGATTCATCCAAAGGCGGGTCGATGGAAACCTCATTCACAATACCGGAAGATATGAAGGATGTGAACCAGATATCCGTGAGATTAACTGGCACTAAAACCGGATACTTTGCTTACAATTTCTTCTTCAATAGTGATTATCCGGTTGAGCAGGTGCTTCCACAGGCAGAAACCACCCCCGCTGCCGCTCCGACCATGTCACCGACCCCTGCTCCCACCGCAATTCAACCTACAGCGACATCCACTCCCTGATTTATTGAGTATTCTTTACCAGCCCTGAAAATATTCAGGGCTTTTTTTTATTATCCAGGTTACATGTTAAAATCGGTTCAGACTATTATTGGAGAACAACATGTTGAACCCAAAGAAATCATTCATCGTGATTATTATTTCCCTTGTTTTAATGGCAGTGCTCTCTTATTTTAGCGCGACCACCATGGTGGATGCGATCTACGCGTACCGATCCCCGCTCAGTCAGGAACCATTGATCTCTGAAAATTCGATTGTAGCGGATCCCATCACAAACCGGGTGGTTATTGTATTGGTAGATGCCTTACGGTTGGATACATCCTTAGATGCCAACGTGATGCCAGTTCTTTACAAGATCCGAACCAAAGGAGCTTCCGCCGTGATGCACAGTGGGACACCTTCATTTTCCGCGCCTGGATATTCAACCATCTTCACTGGGGCATACCCATACTTCAATGATGGACCTGCCTTCAACCTGGATTATGAAGAAATTCCCACCTGGACTCAAGAAAATCTTTTCAGCAACA
>CAZRKL010000095.1:8091-10228 GCA_964600595.1 uncultured Leptolinea sp. | reverse complement strand
CAACAAAAAAGATAAAAATGACGAAATCGGGATATCTAACTTCGGGGTCGATGGGTATCCCGAAAGATTGCATAATCATAAAAAGGATAAAAATGCTGATGGCTATATGAGGTATCCACACCGCCCAGCCGACCAATATCCAATTCCTGTTATTATGCGGGTTTTCGGCGATGCGCTGTTTAAGGCGGGGGGCTTTGAGAAAAAGACCTGCCGTCTCCAACACGCTGGCGAAGATCAACACCCACCCCAGAAATGCATCCTGCCCGCCATGTTTGGCAACCAGGGTCATCTTTTGCGTCACCTGCGGCTGAAAAAGCCACAGGTAGACGATGAAGAGCAGGTTGAACAGAATGCCTTGAAATCCCTGGCGCTGGGCGATGATCGACAATGCCTGCTCCGAGTTGGTGTGATTTATTTGGAGCGGCTTTTATCCAGGCGGATCAGCCGGCGCAGACCCTCTACAGCCACGCGGATAACGCGATCGGGATCAAACTCCGCCATCTGCCTGGCGGCATCATCTTCTGAAAGTTCTGCCAGATCGGCATTGTTGATGATCAGCATGGTGCCGCCGGCGCGTTTGCGGTAGAGCGATGCCAGCACAAACAAAACCGCTGATTCCATTTCAGAGCAGACCGCCCCACCTGCCACCCAGGCTTTCCAGCGGGATTCGAGATGATCTGCCATGGGCATACGGGTGCGCTCGACCTCACCGTAGAAGGAATCCTTGCATTGCGCGATCCCCAAATGGTAATTCAACTTAAGTTCTTCTGCCGAAGCCCGCAACGCCTGAACAATATCCACATCCGCAACTGCGGGGAACTCCAATGGCAGGTAGTGTCTGGTGGTGCCTTCATCCCGGATGGCGCCTGTCACGATGGCAACATCGCCCATGCGCACATGCGGCTGCATGGCGCCCGAGCTGCCCACACGGATGAACGTGTCAGCCCCCACATCAATTAATTCTTCCATGGCGATCGCGGTTGAGGGACAACCAATACCCGTGGAGACCACCGAGACCTTTTCCCCCAGGAGAGAACCCGTCCAGGTCGTATATTCACGGTTGGCGGCCACAAAATGAGCCTCATCAAAAAATGCGGCAATTTTCTCGCAACGGGCTGGATCGCCCGGAAGCAAAACATATCTGCCTACATCCCCTTCTTTAATATGCAAATGGAAGGCAAGACCTTCTTCATTCCGCATGTGTCACCTCATATTTATAAAATGGAATTCGATTATAGCGCAAACAAGGGCGTTATGGCGCAGCGGTTCCTTTGGCTTCAGCCGTGGCTGTGAGCGCGAGGCACTGGTCACCCTTGCATGGGTAGAGATAGAAATTGGCTTCCTGTATCCAGATCGGCAACACATCCCCTTCGGGTAATTTCAGCAGATTCCGCCAGGAAGTTCGGGCAAAACCATCCAGCTTACCGGTGGTCGCTGTTTTTGCCTGCTGGTAAATGGCATCCGCTTTTTGCTTGCCATCTTTTGCCAGGTTTTCAGCCCGCAGGAACTGGTTATAAGCATCGTGATAGCGTTTTAGATAATGGTATGCCATGCCCCGTTGATAAACAGCTTCGTAACTATTATCATCAATGGCGAGGGCTTTCGTCAGGTCATCCAAGGCATCCATATATTTACCCAACTTGAGATTGGTCACGCCGCGGATATAGTACACGTCGAAGCTGCTGGAACTCATAGACATTGATTTCTCCAGGCTCTCAACTGCCTTGGAGTCTTCGCCTGCTGCCCAGTAAGCCTTTCCAACTAATTCATAAGCTGCAGCATCGTATGGTTTGAATGACAGATAGGTTTCGAGAGGCTCAATGGATTTTTCTCCCTGTCCGGTGGCAATATAGGCTGCACCGAGAACCAGGTAAACATCCAGCATGGTCTTATCCAAATCATACGCTTTCTGCGCGTATTCCAATGATTTTTCGGGTTCATCGCGGGTGAGATGCAACTTCGCGAGACCGAGATACGCCAGCGGAGATTCGGGATTTAACTCAATGGCTGTGTTGAAATCCTGAGATGCCAGATCGAATCTATCCTTCAACAGGTGATACTCTCCCCGGCGGATGTAAGCCATCACGAAACCGGGGTCCGCATCCACCGCCGCGTCAAGGTTTTTCGTGAGGTCTTT
>CAZRKL010000095.1:0-7991 GCA_964600595.1 uncultured Leptolinea sp. | reverse complement strand
TTCACATAGATGGGTGTGGGTGTGTAAGTGGCTTCGAGGAGCGATTCCAGGTTGATCTGTCCGCGCGGTGTAGGAGATGGTTTAAATCCCACCGGCGTGTTGGTGGGCAAATATGTGGCTGTGGCTTTGGCGGTGGGGCGGGAGATGATAATGGTCTCATTGGATCTGCGCGCAAGGTTGGGCAAGACCAGCCACACTCCCAGTACGATCGCGAGTATCAGCGCGGCAGAAGCAAAAATCAAACCCAGGGGGCGTTTTTTACGAGGTTTCTTTTCCGGTTTTGGCGGAGGTGGGGGTATCAGGCGGCGTGTAACCTCATCTGTCCAGTCTATCTTTTTCTGGAATGGGTTCTCGCCGCTGGATTTCTCCGCTTTCATCACCCCGTAGCTGATCAAACCGCGAATGGCGGTTTGATTATTGGAGTCATACTTAAGGGTTTCTTGAAGACAGAATATGGCTTCTTTCGATGTTTCCACAACAGTGCTTAACCACAGCCAGTAGCGCGGATTTTTTGGGTCCGCTTTTACCAGCCGGGTAAGCAATTCACGCGCTTTTCTGCGGTCCTGTTGACGGATCGCAGCCAGCGCCTGTTCGAGAAGGGGATCATCGGGCATAGTATTTAGTGTAGCAGATGCTAAATCCAATCGCAAGCGTGCTCTGGTATAATTCCCCCATGAAATCAGAAGGAAAGACCCTGATTCAGGTCGGAATTGCATCGCTCTTTGTAATATTGCTCACCGCATGTAATGCAATAACTTTGCCAGAATTAGATTCTTCCCCAAGACCCGCGGTAACCTTATCTCCCCTGCCCTCCAGAACGTCAACCCCCACACCTGACGGCATGATCACAGGGGATGAAATCCCCACCCCCACACCTACCATCCAGGTTTACTCTGTGAAGAAAGACGAATTAGGCTGGAGCATCGCAGCCAGGTTCAAGGTCACCCTGCCCATGCTGCAGGCAGCCAACCCGGGCGTGGACCTTAATTTTCTGGCAGAGGGAACCGAGTTGATCATTCCGCCCCCGGTGGACACTCCATCACCCATCTTGTACACGCCTACACCGGTGGCACTTGCCATATCTCCTGTGCGCTGCTATCCGAACATTGAGAAAGACCTGTGGTGCCTGGTAAACCTCAGCAACCAGCAGGCAACCGATGCGTATTACCTCACCGGAGAATTCAGGCTGGCGGCGGGAGGCCAGGTTTTCAGTAAATCGCTCGCAGGACTGGCAGACCGTCTTCCGGCCGGGGGAAGGCTGCCCCTGATCGCATTTTTTCAAGGTCCGATCCAATACCCTTTTAATGCAGATTTCTCCCTTTTAAGCGCGTTCACCGCAGAGCAGGTAAATGTGGTTCCACTGTTGGTGGAAAATCTTACGATTGAGTTAGACGCTGAAGGATTATGGGCTGCCGTACAGGGTGAGATCGTCAACCCGGGTGAGACAGCCGTTCTGCCGGCGGTGATTGCCAGCGCCTACCAGGGTGATCTGCCCGCTGGTATCCGCAAGCTGGAATTCACAGAAGCCCTACAACCCGGAGCAAGGATTTCCTTCAGTGTAGAAGTATATTCAACCGGACTTCGCATCGAACAGGTAGATGTGCTCGCCGAAGGCAGATAACACCCGACGGGTGTGAAAGCGCCTTTCCACCAAAAAATCATATAATTATTTCAACCATAAAGGTATCTCCATAAGGAGGGAACCATGATGAAATCATTCATTCAACGGATCGAAACCAGCCGGGTAGTCGGGAAAATCCTCATCGGGGCAGCCATATTTGGCTGGCTGCTCAGCCTTGCCGGATTGATCGTATTATGGTCTTTTAAACCGGTGGTAACCAAAACCACCGATACCCTTCTCAGCAGCGGACTGGATGTATTGACTGCCACCAGTTCATTACTGATTGTGGCAGATGATTCCTTAAATGCAGCTTCAGACAACCTGACATTGGTGAGTGATATCGTCTACCAGGTGGCGGAGACACTGGATAAAACCACCCCCATTGTTGAGAGCGTTTCAGATTTGGTAGGCAACAACCTGACAAAAGCCATCACCGACATGCAAAAGGCTTTGACGACACTTCAATCCACCGCGAAGATCGTTGACAGCACACTGGGATTCTTATCGAAAATACCTTTTGTAAGCAGCGAGCCATACGAGCCGGAAGTTCCCCTGGAAGGTTCTGTCTCGAAGATGTCTGAAGGGATGAAAGACCTGCCAGACCAGTTGACCACCATCCAGACGGATATGGAAACAGCGAGCGAGAGTATGATCGGTTTACCCGCCACCATCAACAACCTGGCGGTTGAATTGGATAAGATCAACACCAATATTGATTCGGCTTTGAAGGTGATCAATCAATACAAGACGATTGTAGATACCCTCATAGTACAGATCACCTGGCTGCAGAAAGCGCTGCCCGTGATCATGGTGGTTATCTGGATATTCTTTTCGCTGATTTTTGTCTGGATGGCATCTGCGCAACTGGGTCTGTTTACTCAGGGGCTGGAAAGACTGCATAGAAAAACAGAGTAGGGGAAGCTAGTTCTGCGTGAATTAATTATCTAGCCTGTATCAATGGTGATTGAAAAACCTGCATCCATAACTATAATCAAGATATCCATTGGAGTATACATTAGAGAATACAAAGCTCTTTCCTGTATAACGTGATCGTCTGCCATGTTTTATTAAGGGGATGAGATGATGAATTCAAATTCAGGTGGATGTGTGTTTCGGTTATTAATTAGCCTTTTCTTTGGTGTCACAGTTGTAGGAATCGGCCTGGGTGTCGTAATTACTCCCCTGGTTAGAATTGCTGCTCCCTTTGTATGTCCTCGGGGCGATTTCATGCTTGAGTCTGAGATGTACTCATATAAGCCAGGTCAGACCGGAATAACCCGCACCTGGTTTTGCGTTGAGAATGCCAACACAGAACCAAAAGATGTATCTATTGGCGCTATGATAGTAGCCGGTATCATTTACGGGATAATTATCTTTATTCTGTGGACGATCTTGTTCCGTGGCAAATCTCAACCAGGGCAAATCCAGAAGGTAACTGAAACAAGTGACATCAATCAAATTCTACAAAATTCAAATAGCGTAAAAGACCGTTTGCAGGAATTACAGACACTCTATGATTCTGGATTGATCACGCAACAGGAATATGAAGAGAAAAGATTAGAACTGATAAAACAAATATGAAGACAGGCTGAAATGGTATTTCAGCCTGTCTTGTAAAAGAAATCCATCACAAAGCGTTAAACAAACAATAACTGTGCGCCTTCAGAAATCTCCATAAACTCCATAGCGCCCAGCACCACACAGCCTTCCACCAAATCGTCTCCGGTCAGTTTCATCATGTCCATCGACATTTTGCAGCCGTACATATTAGCGCCCGAATCGAGCAGGAGCTGCACAAACTCACCTACCGGAGGGAAATCCAGTTTTGCAATTTCCTTATTCATCATCCAGGTTGCAGCGGCAGAAATACCCGGAATCGATCCCATCCAGGTGGGGATGTGAAACCAGGGATGCATGGAAGGATTGCCCACCGTGGAAACATTTAGATGGTCCATCTTCTTTTTGGTAATGATATCCAGACCCCAGAATGTGTAGAAAATGTGGGTTTCGATTCCGCTCATACGGGCAGCGTTTCCCAGGATCAGGGGCGGATAAGCCATATCCAGCGATCCCTTGGAGGCAATAATTGCCAGCTTGCGAATATCTTTCTTGATAACGTTCATATCAGGTGTCATTGGGAGCCTTTCTACTGAATTAGATACAACCGGTGGGTTTTTTCAAACCAGCTACTTTGGCAGCCAATTTTCCGGGTCCGCCCGGGAAAAGTTGATACAGTTCCTTGGTGCTGACATCCGTGTTTTTGGTAATGGCGCGCAAGCTGGGGGCTTCACCCTTGGTTTTCCACTCATTGCGGGCATAGTTGATGACCACCCAGTGGCGGTCAGTCAGTTCGATCCCTTCACGCGCCGCCAGGGCTTTACCAATTTCTTCAGTCCAAATGTTCCCATCGACCATATACCCATCCGCATCAAATTGGACTTTGGCTAATACTTCTTCAGACATAATCATCTCCTTGTTTAAGTCTGTAACTATGAATAAATTTGTACAAATACTTAAGCAGGTTGTACCTGCGTTTTTCCAAGCATACTGAAATGGCTGGGAAGGGGCACATCGATACCCTTCAATAGCAGCTTATAGTACATATCCTTGAATGCCAGTTTTCCCCAGTGATTGATGGTCGTCTCTTTCAGCAATGAGAAGGGACCCACTCCCGGGAGGGGATAAGAGCCGGGCAAGGGTTCCTGGTCGTAGCTGAAGTCGATCAGAATCGCTTTTTCGCGTCCCGATTCTATGTAACAAAGCGAGTGACCATCAAAATGAGCTGGCATGGGTTTACCGCGCATGTGCGCAAGGATATTTTTCTGCGCAGTTTCAATCTGGAAATGGATCACCGCGCCTGCTTTGGAAGCAGGGATATTCGCTGCATCCCCAAGCACAAATATGTTTTCATACTGTTTGGATTGCAATGTTTCTTTATCAGTTGGGACGAAGTTCAATTCATCGCCCAACCCGGAGCGGGTGATCACTTCCGCTCCCATATTGGTGGGAACGCTGACCAGCAGATCATATTCTATCTCTCGGTCGTCATAAGAGCGGATGACATTTTTACCCGCGTCCACTTCTCCGATGGCAAAATCTGGTTCGATGTATATGTTTTTCTTTTTGAGCAGATCACCCAGCATGGCTGAAGCAATCGGTTTGGTAAAAGCTCCAGAAAGCGGAGTAGCGTAGATCAGGTCCACCTTATGGCGAATGCCCTTTTTGGTAAAGTAGTCATCTGCGAGAAAGAGGAATTCAAGGGGGGCTACCGGGCACTTGATAGGGTTTTCGACCACATTCAACACCAGGCGTCCGCCCTGCCAGGTATCGAGGAACTTCTTCATTGCCAGTCCACCTTCAACGGTGTAAAAATCAAAAATGTTCTGGCGCCAGCCGCCATCCAATAAGCCTTCTGTTTCGCCGGGATAAATATCTGCACCGGTGGCGATGACCAGATAATCGTAGTTGATTACATCCCCATTTACCAGTTTCACCCGGTTGTTGTCTGGTTCAATGATTTCAAGATCAGAATTGATATATTTTATGGTTGAGGGTAGGAAGTTTTTCTGTGGTTTGATTACGTCTTTTTCAGTGTAGTACCCAAAAGGCAGGAACAAATATCCAGGTTGATAGTAATGATTTGTGTTCTTATCAACAACCACTATCTGCCACTCGCGCGAATCAAGGGATTTGACCATTTTATGGGTAATCATTGTACCGGCTGAGCCCGCGCCCAATATCAGGAATGTTTTCATGAATTCTCCTTAACTTAACTGAGTAAGATCAGCAATTTGCTGTAACCGCAGTAGAAATCCAGTTCGTTCTTTTAAGATACTCTGGATAGCGTGGCTGGCTGCCAGCACCCAGGCTGTTACCTCGGCGTGCCGTTCCACGGGGATCACGGGGATGCGCTTGCTTTCCTCCTGAAGGAAAGCCGCATCGAGTTTGTATTTTTTTGCCATATCCGCAACACGATCGGCTTCTTCATAGGGATCTGGTTTATAGGCATAAAACTGGCCTGATATGAATGCGCCAATGTGGGCGTCCACGTCAAAAACTGGCGCAGCCGCGAAATAAAAACCTTCCCGAGTCTGCATCACACCATTGCGTGTTGCCGATTCATTTACGATCTGCTTCCAGGTATCCCGGCAAATCTCTCTACCCTGGAGGGTACCGACCATTTGCAGCATCATGGAAGAAGGCTTGCTGATCTCTGTCAATAACTCCCCATTGAGATCAACAGTAAAACCCGGGAGATTACTGATTTCAGAGAACAGGTTCTGGATAGTCTGGACACAGTGGGTGGGAAAGGAAGAATCTGCCAATGGCATCTGGGGTAAAGCCGGCGAGCCCGGTTCATTGCCGCCAAGCAACCGTTGGACCTCATCCTGTGAAAAGCGCCACTGCTGACCGATTTTCATCCCCTTTAATCTGCCGTCCTGCAGCATCCGGTAGATGGTGATGCGGTCAACCTTGAGGATATCCTGAACCTGGCGAACTGTGTATAGTGTATTCATATTTGTTATATGTTGTTATATCTTTTTATTACTTGTTATATTATAGCATAAAATTTTTATCTGCAAGTGATGAATGTCACAATCCAATTATTTCCTGGTCTGTTCGATGGTGTCAATCTGTGGCTTTTGAGGTATCAATAACCAGGTGACTATACTCATGCCAATTGCTGAAAATCATCCATTGACACATCGTAAATGCTGGAGTAACATCGGGGAGATGAAATCACAAACCTTCTCCTGGCGCAAGTTTTATTATTACTTTATGCCCTGCATATCCAAGTCTGCACCGGAGAGTTAAACACGCACGTATCAGAATGAAATTCTAAAAGCCCCCGGTCGCAAACCGGGGGCTTTTTTATTCAAAAGGAGAAATCATTTATGACGGCAACACCCTCCGCAACACCCAACCCATCCTCTGCGCAAAGGAAACAATTCGCGACCGGGTTGGGCATTCTGATGGCGACACTTGGATCGGCCGTGGGATTGGGAAATATCTGGAAGTTCCCCTACCTGACCGGCAGCAACGGCGGTGCCGCATTCCTCATTATTTACCTCATCTGCACGCTTGTGATCGGGTTGCCCATTATGATCACAGAACAGATGATAGGACGGTCGGGTCGCGGAGACGCGGTTACCGCCCTGAAAAAAGTAGCCCCGGGGAAGATTTGGTGGTTGATCGGTGCCGGCGGCGTTCTGGCCGCTTTTATGATCATGGCATTCTATACCGAGGTTGCAGGCTGGGTCTTCGCGTACATCTTCAAAGCCATTTCGGGGGGAATTCTTTCCACCAATCCGGAAGTAACATCCAAAGCTTTTGGCGACCTGGTAAGCAGCCCCGCCCAATCGCTCATCTGGCAGTGGATCGTGCTTATTATCACAGGTGGAATTATTATGCTTGGCATTACCCGGGGTATTGAAGCCACCACCAAACGGTTGATGCCCCTCCTGTTTATCCTGCTGATTATTGTTGGAATCCGCAGCGTAACCCTTCCGGGCGCTTCCGCCGGTTTGGCCTTCCTCTTTCAACCGGATTTCTCCAAGGTAACCTTTGAAACTGTCCTGGTTGCAATGGGCCTGGCTTTCTTTAAACTTTCGATTGGCATGGGTTGCATGATCACCTACGGTTCATATTACCGCGACGAGCAGGATATTCCGTTGACAGCCACCCGGGTGGTATTCGCCGACCTGGCGATATCCCTGCTGGCGGGAATTGCCATCTTCCCCGCTGTTTTCGCTTTCGGCTTTGAACCAGCTGCCGGACCTTCCCTGTTGTTTATCACCGCACCGGCGGTCTTTTCATCCATGCCGCTGGGCAATATCTTCATGGTAATTTTCTTCCTGCTCACAGCAATCGCGTCGATCGGTGCCCAGCTTTCCCTGCTTGAAGTCATTGCTGCTTTTCTGGAAGGACGATTCAAAATGTCGCGCGTCAGAGCCACTTTGCTGACCATCATCCCGCTGGCTGTTGTCGGCATCCCGGCAGCGCTCTCCAGTAGCCTGATGGCTGATGTCAAAGTGTTTGGCTTGACCTTCTTCGACCTGTATGATTTCGGTTCATCCAATGTGCTCTTACCGTTGGGTGGATTCTTTCTGGCAATCTTCGCTGGCTGGGTTTGGGGGCTAAACCGGTTCCAAACTGCCCTGTCAAATGATGGAAAAATCAAAAACCAGAATATTACGAGAATTGTGTTCTACATCTTGAAGTTCGTCACCCCGGTTCTGGTGCTAGTGGTTCTTTTGAGCGGATTGAAATTGATCTAATCTCCAGGCTGGTATTCCGGAGGTTACTCCGGTGTTCCTGCAAACAGCCGCGCTCCCGGGCGGCTGTTTGTGTTTTCCGGAACAGGTATAAT
>CAZRKL010000094.1:0-10487 GCA_964600595.1 uncultured Leptolinea sp. | reverse complement strand
TTGGGAAATGATAATATCTACGGTGAAGGTGGAGATGATACCTTAAACGGAGGTGATGGATTTGATTATCTATCCGGTGGCGCTGGTGATGACGAAATGTATGGCATTGAAGGTGACGATACACTGGATGGCGCCGAAGGAGATGACTACCTCGATGGTGGTTTAGGCAATGACACCCTGAGTGGTGGCATTGGAAACGACATCCTTTACGCTGGAGATGGTAATGATACTATCGATGGCGGCGCGGGGGATGATATCATCACTGGCGATGCTGGAGATGATACGATTTACACCAGTGAAGGTGCTGATCAAATCCATGCCGGCGCCGATGATGACACAATCTATATTCTGGGATCCAATGGAGTCAGCGAGTCCGCCCCAACATTCATTAATGGCGGGTCAGGCGCGAACTACTTCCAGTTCATGGCTGGAGCCTGGGGAGACCTGGTTCTCACTTCTGAAGGGACAGATACACTGGATTTCACCCAATATGATCGCGGTATTGCGTTGGATATGAGCCGTACAGATCGTCAGGAAGTGGCGACCTGGGATGAAGGCGGCGGTACTTTCCGCAGCCTGTGGATTACCCTTTCAGGTTTCTTTACCAATCTGGTTGGAACAGAGTACGACGATACCCTCAATGGCAATGATATCGCCAATAACATCGAAGGTCGGGGTGGCAATGATGGAATCGGCGGCGGCGGCGGAGTGGATAACATTTATGGCGGAGACCAGACCGATCTGCTGAACAGCATGGATGATACCGATGGCATTGATACTGACCTCGACGCGGTAGCCATTCCAGGAAGCGTAGTCAAAGAGGATAACTGGTTCAGCATTGAATTGCCGGTTGCGCTGGCAGTTCCGAATGACGATGATGATGAAGAGGGCGGCGGCGTCTTCCCGTTCATTATCCCGGTAACCGGTGATGAACCTGTAAATCTGGTTTGTCTAGCTCCCGATCAAGTATTCCAGCTGTTGCTGCCCACTGGTGATTGGGTACGCATATATGGATTATGTGAATCTATGGATGGTACGAATTACTGGGCTAATCTCGTCAAAGAAGAAGAAGAGACATTGCCCGCGGGTGTGGATCCATATAAGTATGGCAAAGGCATGACCCTGGGAATGTGGCAGGGTGCTGATCTGAATTCCATTGTTCCTCTGCCAACTGTACCTGGAACAGTATCCTTTGAATATTCCATGGTTGTCAGCTCCGATAGTCGCGATGCCAAACTCATGGAAATGTTCTGGGACACATCAGAACCAGGTGGAAAGTGGTCTGCTTTACCAGAATACGCAGAAGACGAAAATGGGAATACCATCCGTTCTGAAATGCATCCTGGCAAAAATGATGGTATGTGGATCTACTCTGGCAGCCAGATGTTGGGTGGAAACATGAACATCATTACCAACTTCTTTGGCACATTGCTCATGGTCATGGAATAAATAATTTAGTCACAATAATTCCATTCGTGCAGGAAACAGGACCTTCCTCTTCCTGCACGATTAACATATTGAGGTAATGCTGAGATTGCGGATATGGACGACCATAGTGAACATCAAGAACCAGTGAATGAAGCGAAAGTTGCGCTTCATAACACCAGAAGTAAACCAAAAATTCTTCCTGGAATAACCGGGATCTTTAAAGGTGAAGGCTGCCAGCAAAGATACTGGTTGACAGCTTTGGTTGTACTGTTAGCTCTTCAGGTTATTCTGAGTTTATTTCAGGTGGTGAATGCGCAAATACAACAGGTTCGTGAAGAATCTTATCGAAAAAGTGTGATTCAGAGTGTGCAAACTTATACCGCGAATGTCGATGCGCTGACAGTAAAAATGCTCGATGACTACAAAAAAGATGTATACAATAACAGTAAGGTAGACAACACAGCAAAACAACAGGTTATGGGTAATGAATACACCTTTAATGCAATCATGCTATTAATTAAACAAAATAGCAGGTTGATGGAGATGCTGTCACAACTGAGGTAGTCTGTTGTTTTCTTTGAAATTATCTTGGAAGTTGGTGAGGGAATTATGGCATTGAGAGGATCCTCTTCGAATAATGATCGTGGCGTGGATCTGGACCTGGTTACAACGGGTCATAAACGAATTACAGTGATGATCGTTGATGATGAACCAGAAACCGTCCGCATGATTAAAACTATCCTGATGGGTTCTGGAATGGATGTCATTGGTGCGGAAAGTGGTTTAGATGCAATTGATAAGTGCCCGCATACCCAACCTGATGTCATCCTGCTGGATTTGATGATGCCTGATATGGATGGCTACGAAACCTACCAGCACCTGAGAACAATCACCAGCGCGCCAATAATGATTGTCTCTGCCCGGTCATTAAAAGATGATGTGGTGGAAGGATTACAATTTGGGGCGGATGATTATATAACCAAGCCTTTCTATCCGCCCGAATTGGTTGCCCGAGTCAATACGGCTGTTCGACGGGCGCAATTTACTCCCCCGGTGTCCATTTATTCCTTCCCGACGATAAATATGCGCGTGGATATTGAAAATCGGGAAGTAACCTTGAACGATAATAAAATATTATTGCCGGCAAAAGAATTTGAAGTATTTTCGGTTCTTGTTCGGTTTGCACCCAAGCTTGTCAGCAAAGAAGTAATTGCAAGGGAAGTTTGGGGAGAAAACAATGAAAAGATTCAAAATCGGATCAAGTATTTCATTCACATACTGCGTGGAAAGATGGAGTCAAATCCCTCGAAACCACGTCTCATTCTATCAAGGGAGGGATTGGGTTATCGGTTAGCTTCTGATGAAGAAAACGATAACAATCCCTTTCGCAAGGTAAGCAAGTTGGAAACATCTGGAATCCTGAACTGATCCCGGTGTGCTTGTATACTCTTTACTTTTTTTCGTTTTGACATGCCATTCACGGTATGATAAACTAGCCACAGTAAAATCTCATCCAGAGAGGTGGAGGGACCGGCCCGGTGAAACCTCGGCAACCGCAAAGTTATGCAGGTGCCAAATCCGGCAAAAGCCCAGGCTTTTGGAAGATGAGGGGAATCGTTCAAATTTCGATCACCTCTCGCGATAGGGGTGATTTTCTTTATTGGAGACATGATGCCACAACAAAAATATACCAACAACAGATATATTGATCTTCTCCGTACAAAAATTGTGGTTTTTGATGGAGCTATGGGAACAAGCCTGCAAAAAATGAATCTGACCGCGCAGGACTTTGGCGGTGAGAAGTTTTTTGGTTGCAATGACTATCTGGTAATCTCCTGTCCGAGTGCTGTTGCAGATGTTCACAAGTCATTTCTTGATGCTGGTGTGGATGTCATTGAAACCTGCACATTCAGAGCAAATCGGATCACCATGGCAGAATATGGTTTGCAGGACCGTGTCCCAGAAATCAATATTGCGGCGGCCAAACTCGCCCGAAAAATCGCGGATGAATACTCCTCTCCCACCCAACCTCGACTGGTTGCTGGTTCAATTGGACCTTCAGGCAAGCTGCCAAGTATGGAAGATCCGCAGTTGTCTGATGTAAGTTTTGATGATTTGAAATCAGTATTCTTTGAACAGGCGAAGAGTTTAATTGAAGGTGGCGTTGACCTGCTGCTGATAGAGACATCGCAGGATATTCTTGAAGTCAAGGCGGTTATCCACGGAATTCAGCAGGCTTTTGAGGTTACTGGTACATCCCTGCCGATCCAGGCGCAAGTAACACTGGATACCTCGGGTAGAATGCTGCTTGGCACCGATATCCTGGCGGTGTTGGCAATTCTGGCGGGTATGAATGTTGATGTAATTGGATTGAATTGTTCGACCGGACCGGAACACATGCGTGAACCTATCCGGATTTTAGGTGAAAATTCTCCTCTTCCCATTTCGTGCATTCCAAATGCCGGACTTCCCCTCAATGTGGATGGACAAGCTGTCTACCCGCTGGAACCAGAGCCATTTGCAGAAATGCTGGTCGATTTTGCATCAAAGCATCGGGTTCGGGTAGTTGGCGGGTGTTGCGGAACCACACCCGAACACATGCGTTTATTGGTAGAAAAGGTAAATGAAATCCCTGTACCTGAACAAAAAAATGAATTTCCTCCGCTTCTGGCTTCTTCCTCGCAAGCGGTGCCCATGGAGCAGGACCCCAGACCATTCTTTATTGGAGAACGGCTGAATACCCAGGGAAGCGCAAAATTTAAGAAAATTCTGCTGGCAGAAGATTATGACAGCGTTGTTGAATTAGCGCGAAACCAGGTGGATGGCGGTGCGCATGGTTTGGATATCTGTACCGCTTTAACTGAAAACAGTGATGAAAAAAAGTTGATGGAAAAAGTAATCAAAAAGCTTTCGACTGCCGTCAAAGCTCCTTTCATCATTGATACAACCGAACCCGATGTTATGGAAGCCGCTTTAAAGATTGCCCCGGGAAGATGTCTAATCAACTCCACCAACCTTGAATCCGGCCAGGCAAAAGCAGCCCTTATCTTTGGTCTGGCAAAGAAATATAATGCCGCTGTCATTGCCCTGACAATTGATGAAAAAGGGATGGCGAAAACTGCTCAGAGGAAATTGGAAATTTCTCAGAGGCTTTTTGATATTGCAACCAGTAAGTATGGGCTGCGACCGGGTGATCTGGTAATTGATGATCTAACATTTACACTCTCCACCGGAGATAAAGAGTTTAGTGATTCCGCCAGGGAAACCCTCGAGGGCATCCGCTTGATTAAGAAAAACCTACCCGGTGTTTTAACATCACTGGGGGTCAGCAATGTCTCTTTTGGTTTGCAGCCTAATACACGCCAGGTACTCAATAGCGTATTCCTGTATCACGCTGTTCAATCCGGCTTGGATATGGCAATCGTCAATCCCGCGCAATTGATCCCGTATACAGACATACCTCAGGTTGAAATTGATTTGTGTGAGGATCTAATTTTCAATAAACACCCTGATGCTCTCCAGAAGATTATCGAACATTTCGCCAGTGACAACGCCACCAGTATGAAAGAAAACCAATCGAATCCTATGGAAGGAATGTCGGCAGGTGAACGGCTGCAATGGAAAATTTTGCACCGGAAGAAAGAAAATCTTGAAGCAGATATCGATGAGCTGGTTAAGACAGTAGATCTGGAAAATCGAAATGAGAAAGCTGTTGAAGTCTTAAATACTGTCCTTTTGCCAGCCATGAAAGAGGTGGGAGACCGCTTTGGCGCGGGTGAACTAATCCTTCCCTTTGTGCTGCAATCCGCTGAAGTGATGAAGAAAGCAGTTACCCACCTGGAGCAATATCTTGAACGCAAGGAAGGCACAAGCAAGGGTAGAGTGGTATTAGCTACAGTCTATGGCGATGTTCATGATATTGGAAAAAACCTGGTAAAAACCATCCTCTCAAATAATGGGTATGAGGTTTTCGATCTGGGTAAACAAGTTCCGGCAGATACCATTCTTCAAAAGGCAGATGAACTACAGGCGGATGCAATTGGATTAAGTGCCTTGCTGGTGAGCACAAGTAAACAAATGCCATTGATTGTTAACGAACTTGCCAGACGCGGGAAAGATCTGCCAGTATTGATTGGCGGGGCTGCGATTAATCGCCGGTTTGGTCGAAGGATTCTGCAAACTGATGATGGCGGGTATTATCCGGGTGGTGTTTTTTATTGCAAAGATGCCTTTGAAGGTTTATCCACTCTGGATCAACTTGTTGAGCCTGAAAGTAAAAAAGCATTAATGGAGCAGATCCTTGCTGAAGCGGATCAGGAATTGGGTCGTTCAATCGAAACATCGAAACCAGTTTCAACAAATATTAGAAGCACAAAAATTACACCCGCAGAAATGATTCCGCAACCACCAGATTTTGGCGTGCATGTTGTGAAGCAAATGCCTGTACAGGAAGTTGCTAAGAATATTTCAATTAATGAGCTTTTTAGATTGTCATGGGGGGCAAAAAACCTCCATGGAAGCGAATGGGAGGCTCTTAAGCGAAATTACCAGGAACGGCTGGAGCAAATGACCCGCGAAGCCCAGGCGCAAAAATGGCTGCACCCTAAGGGCGTATTTGGATATTTTCCAGCACAGGCAGATGGAAATGACCTGTTGGTGTACGACCCCAAAAACATGAACGACAAGACTCCCAGGGTCCTTGAAAAGTTTTCTTTCCCGCGTCAAAAAGAAGAAGATGGTATCAGCCTGGCTGACTACTTTTCAACCGTCGATAGCGGGATAATGGATGTTGTTGTATTCCAGGTTGTAACCGTGGGTAAAGAAGCAACGGAGCGGTTCGATCGAATGCAGGAAAGTGGTGATTACACTGAAGCGTACTTCTCACATGGTTTCGCTGTGCAGATGGCAGAAGCAGCTGCAAATTACCTGCATAACCATATTCGCCGCCAACTTGGTTTATCTGATACACAGGGTAAACGTTACTCATGGGGATACCCGGCGATACCAGAGCTATCTGATCACGCCAAGGTTTTTCGCTTATTACCGGTGGAGAAAGAATTGGGAATGACTTTAACTTCTGCGTATCAACTGGTTCCAGAACAATCCACCGCTGCGATCATTCTTCATCACCCTCAGGCAAGTTATTTCAATATTGGTGAATCTCGCATAGAGCAGTTAAGCAAAGGCAAGTAATATGGCTGATATTAATTCGATAATTTCATCAGCACAATCTGGTGTATTACTTTCTGATGGGGCGATGGGGACAATGCTGCATCAGAGAGGGATCGATTTCGAAAAGTGTTTTGATGAATTGAACTTGACGCGTCCTGCGATTGTGGGTGATATTCATCGGGCGTATATTGAATCTGGTTCTCAAATGATTCAAACGAATACCTTTGGTGCCAACCGAATCAAACTTGAGCGGCATGGTTTGGAGAAAAGCCTGGAAGAAATCAACCGGCAGGGTGTCGAAGTTGCGCGGCGGGTGGTGGATGGCTCGTTCAAACAGGTGTTCATCGCCGGAGATGTTGGTCCACTGGGGGTAAGGATTGCGCCATTTGGTCGTGTTCAGCCTGAAGAAGCACGCGAATTATTTAAAGAGCAGGTAAATTATCTGGTGAATGCACGGGTGGACTTGCTCATATTTGAGACATTCGCCGATCTGTACGAAATACGTGAAGCGGTTGCAGCAGCTAGGTTAGTCGATCCGACCATTCCAGTAGTAGCATCAATGACATTCACCCGCGATGATATTACCCTCCTTGGGGATTCTCCCGAGAAAGTAGCCCGGAATCTGGCTGACGTGGGGGCGGATATAGTGGGTGTGAATTGCTCCGGCGGACCAGCCCAAATATTGAGGATTCTCCGAAGAATGAAAACAGCCATTCCTGATGGAAAATTCTCGGTAATGCCAAATGCCGGTTGGCCGGAACAGGCTGGTGGACGTATCATGTATCCAGCCGCTCCAGAGTACTTTGGTGATTATGCAACACTTTTCCGTAAGTATGGCGCTGTCATATTGGGAGGATGTTGCGGAACAACTCCTGAGCATATTGCATCCATGCGGAAAGCTTTGGATAAACCCATTGCATCTGACGATATGGAAAGTCTGGTAATCATTCCAGACCAAAAACCTGAAATATCCGAACCTGATCAAATGACCCATCTTGGAACAAAACTCCAACAAGGGAAATTCGTTGTGGCAGTGGAAATGGATCCACCCAGAGGGCTCTCCACCCAAAAGCTACTGGCGGGTGCCAGTTTACTTGCTGAAGCTGGAGCCGATGTTATTGATGTTGCTGACAGCCCAATGGCAAGAATGCGAATGAGCCCGTGGGCGGTTTGCAGTCTTATCCAGAAAAAAGCGAATATTGAGACTGTGCTTCATTTTCCCACACGCGGAAGAAATATTCTGCGTGTTCAAGGTGATTTGCTTGCAGCGCATGCCTTGGATATTCGCAATGTATTCGTGGTTATGGGTGATCCTACTGCTATTGGCGACTATCCAGAAGCGATGGATAATTACGATCTGGTTCCCTCTGGGCTTATTAAACTGATAAAACAGGGATTTAATCTTGGAATGGATTATGCTGGTTCTGAGATTGGTCAGCCGACCAGTTTCTTTGCCGGATGCGCTTTGAATTTATCAGCTCAAGATGTGGAGACAGAAATTAAGAACCTGCAGAGAAAGATCAAAGCAGGGGCAGATTTTATCCTCACCCAGCCGGTTTTTGAACCGGATGAGCCCAAGAAATTTCTGAAGGCTTATGAACAACAACATGGCCGATTGCCTATACCCATGCTAGTGGGAGTATTACCATTAAATAATCCCCGGCATGCCCGTTTTCTCCATAATGAAGTTCCTGGCATTTCTATCCCGAATTTGATTCTCGAAAGAATGGAAAAAGCTGGTGATCGATCTCAAATGGAAGGTGTCTTAATAGCCTCAGAAATAATCTGTGAATTGAACGACATTGCGCAGGGAGTTTATATCATGCCGGCCTTCAACCGGTATGACCTCGCTGCCGCTGTTATTGATCGGGTGTCTTGCAGTTCATAAAACCTGCGATACTAAAAACCATCCACAATTCAGCCTATCCCTTATAATAATTGTGAAATGAAAAAATCTCTGATAACTCCGAAAAGCAAGCTAAGAAGTCTTCATAATCGCTGCGGGGGAGTAGTATGAAAGTACTGGTACTATCAGATATCCATGGAAATTGTACAGCGCTGGATGCGGCTTTAAAGGAAGCTGGCAAAGTAGATTCGGTCTGGTGTTTAGGTGATTTACTTGGGTATGGTCCAGATCCAAATGAGGTTATAAAGAGAATCCGTTCGCTAAAGAATTGTTCATGTCTGATTGGTAATCATGATGCCGCTGTGCTGGGACGAATGGATTTGGAAGCATTTAATCGGGATGCCAGATTATCTGTTGAATGGAATCAGCGCGTTCTAAAACCAGAATATATTGAGTTTTTGAAAACCTTGCCTGAAAAACATGTCGTTGATCAGGTTACTCTGGTACATGGTAGTCCGCGAAATCCTATCTGGGAATATATTTTAGATTGGCAGATTGCTATGTACAATTTTGAATTCTTCGAAACAGAATTCTGTTTTGTGGGGCATACGCACATACCTGTCATCTATGAAATGACAGAAGATGAATCGAATTATCATCTTGAAATATTAAATCCGACCGCACCCGTGGAATTAAAGCCGCGTGCAATTATCAATCCGGGTAGCGTTGGTCAACCCCGAGACCGTGACTCAAGAGCGGCATTTGGAATATTTAATACTGATACAAAAATTTGGACACCCCAACGCGTTCTCTATGATATCGATAGTGTTCAATCTCGCATAAAGAATGCCGGTTTACCTGAACGCAACGCCGTTCGCCTTGACGATGGCTGGTAAGTTGGAACCTTTCTTGCGTTGATACGTCTTGATAATATCAATGCAATTATAGGAGGAGAAAATGAAAAGAATAATTCTGGTATTAGTGATCATAGGTAGTCTGGTGCTTTCTGCGTGTGCAGCACAAAATGCTCCGCTGTCCATTATGGATAAATCTTATGCCCAGGAAGCGCCGATGGAACCAATGGCTGAAAGCATGGGCGCACCGGCACCGGCAGCACCAGCATTGGAAATGGCAGATGGTTCATCACGCTCTTCATATTCAGCCGGAGGAAGTACTGCCCCAGCTGTAGATCGCCTTGTGATCAAGAATGCCTCGCTAAGTATAGTTGTTTTGGATCCAAATGCGAGCATGGAAGCCATTTCACAGCTTGCTGATGAATACTCTGGATGGGTAGTAGGTTCAAATTTGTACAAGTATACATCCAGTAGTGGTGTGGAATTACCACGTGGTTCTATCACAATCCGTGTACCCTCTGAAAAATTGAATCAAGCACTGATTGCCATCAAAGACATGGTTGAAGATCCTGCCACTGATATTCAATCAGAAAATGTGTCGGGGGAGGATGTAACCGCGCAGTATACCGATCTTCAGTCTCGCAAGGCTAATCTCGAACAGGCAGAAGCTGCACTTCGCGAAATTATGGCTTCAGCTACCAAAACTGAAGATGTTCTAAATGTTTTCAATCAGCTTACCCAGGTGCGGGGCGAAATTGAGGTTATTCGGGGTCAGATCAAATACTACGAGGAGTCTTCATCCTTCTCAGCAATCAATGTGGATTTGATTTCAAAAGCTTCCATCGAACCGATTACAGTAGCGGGTTGGAAACCTCAGGGCGTTGCCCGGGATGCTTTACAGGCATTGATTAATGCCGGAAAAGTACTGGTCAACATCGCTATCTGGTTCACTATCTTTGTCCTCCCTATACTTGTGCTGATTTATCTAGTAATTCGGGTAATTATCTGGATCATCAAGAAATTGTTCTTTCGCAAGAAAAAAGCTCCTGTGGCGACCGCAGATCCACAAGTTATTGAAGAAAAATCCGAAAAATAATAATTGAGTAAGAATAAATATCCGGGGAGTTCAATCTGAACTGCACCCTCTAGGGTAGACAAAAAAAGAAAGCGGGCTCAAGGCTAAGTGG
>CAZRKL010000093.1:0-10555 GCA_964600595.1 uncultured Leptolinea sp. | reverse complement strand
GAACTGATTAATGATCTGCTGGATGCATCCAAGCTGGACACCGGCCGGGTGAAGGTGGTTGTTTCACAGGTAGACGCCGCCCTGGTACTCAAGGAAGTCATCACCGATTTGTTACCTCAACTTGAAGAAAAAGGGCTGCTGCTCATCACGAACGGCTTTGAGGATCTGCCAGCCATTCAGGCAGATGGGAGCCGGCTGGCGCAGATATTCATAAACCTGCTCAGTAACGCTGCAAAATACACGCTGCCTGGCGGGAAGATCACCATCGCTGCCAATCGCGCAGATGAAGAAGTGATTTTTTCTGTGACCGATACAGGCATAGGAATCAAGAAGGAAGACCAAAAGCGTATCTTCCAGCGATACTACCGCACAGAAGATGTGCAATTGCGTGATATCCCCGGCACCGGGTTGGGATTGTATATTACCAAGAGGCTGGTGGAGTTACAACAGGGACGAATCTGGTTCGAGAGCACCTACAACCAGGGTACAACATTCTTCTTTAGCCTTAATACACCCGCGGCGAATTAACCCAATCGAGAGCAACTCACTTACACGACAAAATTATCCTGGAGGACAGACTGCCAGGTTTCGTTGGGATTCACGCGCAGATATGATCCCAACCGGGGATGTACCTGCCGGATCTGGTCGGCCATTTTTTGTGCGAGCAGACGGACAGAGTAATGCGCACCCGGCGCTGAGCGAATCTGGATGAAGTGGAAAGCTTCGCGCAGATTCATCGTCAGCAGAACCCGGCGGTAAAATCCATTCGGGACGAGGTAAGCAGCAGCCAGAGGCGCAACCGATTTGACCTTTTCATACACTGCCATTGTGTCTGCCATCACCGAGCAATAATCCGCTTCAAAACCGGCCTGCCGGAAGAGATTTGGTGTGGCATACCCGAGAGAGCAGGTGAGCTGCTGGGGAGATTGAGTCATCATGCGGTGACGTTTAACTTCATAGTATGCGCCCTGATCCATGACCGTATCAAATGTGTAGAATATATATTCCGCTTCACGGGGTGGATAATCAAACTTGCCCATTTTCGCCAGTGCGGAATCCATCAGGGTGTGTTTCTCAACATCAGACATCCCCCCCACCTGCTGAGAACAGGCAGCAAAATCAGACAAGCCAGAGCGATACAGAAGGGATGTTAGAAAGCGGTCTTCTCCATCTGAAGTGTAATCAACAAGACGGCAAAAGTCATCGCCCGGTGGATTTGGTGGTTCAGACATGAGGTTTACTTCTACCTGACCTGCCAGATACGGATTCTCATTGGCATATTTCACAAGGGTGGGAACTTCTGCCACGGCAACCTTTTTGATTTCTTCCCCAATATTTCGGACTTCGGCAAGCGGATGGCTGAGCATTTTTGAAATCAGGTGTTCAAGTATTCGCGCGTTAACCGTCATCCCTACATTGGCAAGGGCAGCTGCAGGTAATAGAAAGCGGCTGGAATCGACATAAACTGACTTCAGACGGCGCTCATACGAAGCGTCACTTTCCCCCTGGTTGCGTGGGCAACTCGAGGCGATCACCTCGCGACACAGGGGCAATGAGCGTTCATAGGCTTCAAACAGCCGGGCACACGCCTGTGTGTACTCTGGCTGCATACCTGCCGCAATAATCTCGTGTGGGGTAAAGAATGCATCAGATGACCACTTTTGATAACGGGTGGATTTTTCTGTAAAAGATGCAAGCCGGCTGGATTCAATTGTCTCGACCGCCAGCCTGGAGGCATTCTCGATTGCAATATGCAGAACCGCATGTTCCGCGACCGAAGAGTGCCCATAACCCACCACCCATTTTTCATTAAACTCCGCACTCTTTTCTTCCGAGAGGTCGCGGGCAATATCCATGAACGATTCCGGTGAACGGGAAGTCTTGGCAAAGGCAACGGCTATTGTTTCGGGGCTGAACTCTTTCGGGTTGAGGAGGTAAACCTGGCGTGATAAATTCGTCATGCGGGTACCTTTCTTGCCTCGAGTATATCCAGCTCAATTTGCTGGACCAATTGATTTACCGAAAAGAATTTTTTCTCTTCCCGTAACCTGCGCAGGAATGATACCGATAGTTCGGAACCATACAGATCGCCAGAGAAATCCAGCAGGTGAATTTCAAAAACCGGATTGGTTGGTTGATCAATGAAAGTGGGGCGCACACCAATATTTGCCACCCCTATATAGGATCCACCTGAGACGGTCACCCTGCACACATAAACGCCGTTGGCAGGTAGCAGCCGCTTGGGTGGCAATTGAACATTGGCTGTGGGAAAACCGATTTTGTGACCACGCCCATCTCCGTGGACAATTTTCCCTTCCACAGAATATTCCCTACCCAGCAACTGGTTGGCTTTCTCTACATCGCCCAGGGCAAGAACCGACCGGATTAGGCTGGAGGAGCAAATATCTCCTTTGAGGGTGTATGGTTTAACAGTTTGGAGTTCGTAATTGAAAACTTTGCCCGTTTCTTCCAGCACAGCGGTAGTGCCAGCTCTTCCCTTACCCAGGGCAAAACCTTCACCCACAATCAGGCGTCTTACCTGTATGGCATTTGTAACCATCTCGAGAAAGGTGTTCGCCTGCCAGCCTGCGATTTCTTTTGTGAAAGGCAGACTGAGCACAAAGTCTACACCAAGAGTTGAGAGCAATTTGTTTTTTTCGTCTGGAGAGGATAGATAAAACCCATCGGGTAATCCGCGAAGAACTTCCGCCGGATGCGGCACAAAAGTCAGCACACCCGCCAGGCAATTTGCTTTGTGCGCACCTGCCACCAGGTCTGAAATCAGTTTTTGGTGACCAATATGGACACCATCAAATGATCCAATCGTCAGCCAGGTATCGCCAATTTGTTTTTCTGGTAATCCGCTGTAATGCTGCATAGGTGCGATCCGGTTTTAGAAGTGATTGCTGGAACTGTCAGGAGAAAAAAACTTTTTTGGGCTGCCACTCAGATGCTTCGGTATCGGCTTCGAGCAGGGCAACCAGCTCTCCCTGTTCACTGACACCGCGCGCCCAACCGGTCGAACCCTCTTCCGCTGGAACCCGGTGACCGTGCCGTATGGAATCCACCTGGTCGGCATTAAGTTCCACCGCAGGCCATTCGGTTAGGGCTTCGGCAGCCGGAATGAGGTACTGATACCAGTTCCCCTGTTCAAATGCTTCGCGCAGCTTGCGCAGCGGCACCGCGTCACGGAGGGTGAATCTCCCGCTCTTGGTGCGGCGGAGACCCACCAGGTAAGCTCCACAACCAAGAGATTTGCCCAGGTCATTCGCCAGAGAGCGGACATAGGTGCCTGAAGAGCAATAGACATCTATCACCGCCTCGGGAGGCGCCCATTCAAGCAATTCCAGGCTGTAAACAGTGATCTTACGGGGAGCCAGGTCAACTTCTTTCCCTTCACGCGCCATTTCATACGCTTTTCGACCATGCACTTTAACCGCTGAATACGGCGGTGGAACCTGCTCGATTTCTCCAACATACTGTTTGAGTGATTCTTCGAATTGCGCTTCAGTTATTTCAACAGTAGAGGATGCAGTGACCTTGCCTTCTTCATCGTACGTATCTGTGGTGGCGCCGAGACGGACAATTGCCTGATAGCGTTTGTCAGATGCAGAGATGTATTCACTCAACCGCACAGCGGGTCCGACCAGTACAACCAGCACACCAGATGCGCGTGGATCGAGCGTGCCAGTATGACCTGCTCGACGAATATTGGTTCCATTCCGAATTACCTGAACCACATCATGAGAGGTCATCCCGATTGGTTTATCTACAACCAGCACCCCTGATATTGCATTTTTTATATCAAATTGATTTTGATCCATGAGTATTCCCCTGAACCTATAAATTCATTCTATCCATTTTTCTGATTCATTTCCAGAAATTGTAACGTTACGGCTAATGTTTTTTCCTGGATCTCATCCAGTGTTCCGGGGATATCCGCTCCGGCTGCTGCGGGGTGGCCGCCACCGCCAAATTGGGTGGCTATCTTCGATACATCTATTCCCGGTACCGACCGCCAACTTATCTTGACTGTACCGTTATTTTGCTCTACATATATCATCGCGATATCAAAGCCATCAATCGCTGAAATGATATTAATGAGATCAGCATCATCATTCCCGGGGTAATTGCACTGCTTTCGATCATCCAGACGAAGTGTGCCATAGACCAGCCCACCTTCACTTTTAAGGCTGGATAACCCTACACCCCAGTAGCGGGCTGCGGGTAGAGATCTGCGCAACAAAGCCCGGCTGTACTGCTCTGGAAGATCCGAGCCATGTTCCATCAAGTTGGCAGCGTGGCGCAACGCAGCGGGTCTCATATTAGATGTGCGGAAACCCAGCGTATCAGCCACAATGCCCGCCATAAGCGCGTTCGCGATATCAACGGTGAAAGTGAAACCCCATCCCTCAAAGTGCTCAGTGATGATCTCGCATGTGGCCACTGCTTTGGCATCGATGAGATTAAGCTCGCCATAGCCATCATTTGTTATATGATGGTCAATATTGACATGCGGTAAAGAAAAGCCTTCAAGTGCGCTGCCGGTTCGTTTGAGGTCAGAGCAATCGACCGATATCACCAAATCCACGGGTTCGGTTGCTTTCTTTGATATCAGGTCTGAACCAACGAGATGTCTGAAACTGGCAGGGACTCCATCTGCAAGAACCATTTGAACCTGTTTGCCCAATCCCTGCAATCCGAGACCCATTGCCAGCAGCGAACCGATCGCGTCTCCATCGGGCCTAACGTGTGAAACTACCAGTATTTTTTGCGCCTGTTCAAAGCGGGCGCGAAGCATCTGATGAATATCAGCTTCCATGCCTAGATTAATCCTCCGTGGATTTATTTTCTTTTTTTATTTGGTCAAAAATACGTTCCATTTTATCTGCGTGTTCCGGAGTGGGATCCCAATGGAATCTCAAGCGGGGAAAAGTGCGCAGTTCAATCTGCGCAGCCAACTGACTGCGCAGGAAACCGGCAGCATGATTCAACCCGGCAAGTATTTCGGGAGCTGCTTCGGAACCTTCGTATGAAGATACGTAAACATCGGCAAAAGCCAATTCGCGATCTACTTTGACATCGGTAATGTTTACATTGGCCAGCCTGGGATCACTCACCCGCTTGACGATCATTTCCGACAGGTCCTGCCGGATGCGGTCTGCAATCCTTTCCAGACGAATTTTAGATGGCATAATCTTCCTTTAATCCAACAGCGTGCTTTTAGGCGCACCCACTTTCTCAATTACATAACAAACAAGGGTGTCACCTGCCTGATACTCTGTGAAGTTCTTCAACGAAACACCGCACTCGAAACCATTGCGGACTTCCCTGACATCTTCTTTCTCATGTTTCAGCGAGGCCATTTCGCCCTCATGGAGGACTTCGCCATTCCTGATAACACGAATTTTCGCGTTTCTGCGAAGCTCACCAGAGGTGACACGGCACCCGGCAATATTCCCCAGTTTAGAGATTTTGAATACAGCAAGGATATTTGCCTGTCCGATCACTTCTTCTTTGAACTCGGGAGCCAGCATACCCTTGAGGGCTTTTTCGACATCTTCAATCAAACGGTAGATGATGTTATAGAGGCGGATGGAGATTCCCTCCGCCTCAGCCAGGCGGCGGGCGGGTGTTTCAGCCTGCACATTGAACCCAATCACCACCGCATCTGACGCAGACGCCAGAAGAATATCATTGTCGGTAATATTCCCGGTGGTCGCGTGCAGCACATTGACCTTGATTTCACCTTTATTGAAATCATTCAGTGAATTGATTATGGGTTCCAGAGATCCTTGAACATCCGCTTTGATGATCAGGTTCAATTCCTTGAGAGCACCCTGTTCGAACTGTTTGAACAAATCTTCGAGAGAAGTTTTTGGAGCCTGAACCGCCAGATGCGACGCGTCTTTCAGTACCTGTACTTTTGCGCGGGCTTCCCGATCTGATGGCACGACTTCATAGATTTCACCGGCTGCTGGCACATCACTTAAACCCATGACTGAAACGGGCATGGATGGATCTGCTTTGCGAATCCGGCGGCCTTTAAAATCAAACATTGCCTTTATTTTGCCGTACGCCCTTCCGGCTACGATAATGTCACCCATTTCGAGCTGACCATTTTGAACCAGCAGGGTGGCAATCACGCCCTTGGCGCGATCCACTTCGGCTTCGATCACCGAGCCGATCTTCTTGCCGGTTGGATTAGCCCTAATACTGGCTGATTCCGCCACAATCAGGATGGCTGCCAGCAAATCTTCGATACCGGTCTTCTGTTTGGCAGAAACCGGGATGACCATGGTGGTGCCATCCCATTCTTCGGGAACCAGACCCGTTTCAGCGAGCTGACGCTTCACGAAATCGGGGTTGGCATCGGGACGGTCAATTTTATTCATCGCCACAATGATGGGAACCTGGGCTGCTTTTGCGTGGGCGATCGCTTCACGGGTTTGAGGCATTACGCCATCATTCGCTGCAACCACCAAAACAACAATATCCGCACCCTGGGCGCCTCTTGCGCGCATGGCGGTAAAGGCGGCATGACCGGGTGTATCGAGGAAGGTGATGGTCTGCCCATTATGTTCCACCTGGTAAGCGCCGATATGCTGTGTGATTCCGCCGGCTTCACCCGCGGCGACCTCAGTATGCCGAATGGCATCCAGTAGGGTAGTTTTACCATGATCCACATGGCCCAGAATGGTAACCACCGGCGGGCGGGCAACCAGTTTGGATGGATCTTCCTTCTCAATTTCAACCTTCCACGAAGCCAGCTCACCCGATTCTTTCTCGACTACTTCTTCAACTGCTTCGAGGGAAGCTTCAAAACCCAATTCTGAGGCAACGATGGCGGCGGTATCAAAATCGATAATCTGATTGATGTTTGCCATTACACCGTTGCTCATTAAGGCTTTAATGACCTGGATCGGATTGGCTGCAAGCTTTTCCGCCAGGTCTCTCACACTTATACTCACTGGGAGTTCTATAGGTGTAGTTTTTGTCTTCTCGCTCATGTGGCACCTCCATGTTGTGTTGTGCTCACCTGCCTGCAATCCTTATATCAGGTTAAGCGACCCCGATCGGATCCTTAACCATCTCGATGAGCGAGATCGGTTTCAGGTGATCTAGTTAGATCAGGCAGGTTTCATCGGATTCTCCGATGGTGTATCAGATTCTTGCTTTTCTACCAGTGACAGGGTGGCTGCAAAATCCAGTAAGCGCTGACGGTCATCCTCTTTCAATTCCACACGCAGCGCGTTGGACAATGGACCCTTGAGAGCTTTCTCCCAGCAGGTTAAGGCATCGTGCAGATAAGCACCTCTGCCATTCATTTTGCCTGTCTGGTCAATAAAAACACCTGTTTCGGTCCTGACAATCCGGATCAGCCGCCGTTTTGGTTGAACCGCACGGCAACCCACACACATTCTGTGCGGGACATGCCTGCCGGATCGTTGATTACCAGATTTTCCAGCCACTACAATTCACCTTTTTCCACTGGGTTTACCAATCACCCCAGGATTCTCCACGTTTATGCTTCTTATGGACAACCACCAAATCCCGATCGGGATCATACTCCACTTCAGCATGGCGTTTCTTTTTCTTCTTACCGCCCGATTTTTTATCATTGGCTGAATTCTCATCTTCTTCATCCGAAGGGATGGCTGCCTCCAGCACTTCTGGCTTTAAGGCAAATATTTCATTCAGATCGGTGGGTAATTCTTCTTCCGGTTCTTCCACAACACTGACTTCAGTTGCTGTTGCTTCAGCAACCAGGGCTGCTTCTTCGACCGGTGCAAGTTCTTCGATTACCAGAGCTTCTTCAGTGGCGGGAGCCATGGCTTCGACCAGCTCTTCCACCGCGGGTTCTTCAACTTCACCAGCGGGGATCAACTTGCGCGCTCGCAAAGCTTCTTCTATTTCCGCCATTCCCTTCGGGCTCATTCCCTGTAGGGCGAAGATGGCATCGCTATCCATGCGCATCTGAACCCCAAGATCCCCGGCAGTCATGTACCCGGCATCCAACAACATGCTGGTTATGTGATCGCTTAACTTCAATTCGTCCACAGGAGTCTCGAAGGAGCTGGGCGGAAGCAGTTGGATAATCTGCTGGCGGCGCATCTCTTCGGGTTTCTTTTCAGCCAGCCTGCGGATGGCAGTTTTGCGTTCGACACGGTCTACAAAGCGGGAAAGCAGGTCGGTTTCATCAATACCAAGCGGACGACCTTCGCGTTTCTTGGTAAGGGCTGCTTCCACCATGGGAATCATATCTGATTCAGCTTCGGCGATGGCAGCGTAGGCAGGATCATCACGCAGCTTGTTGAGTGAATCCCCGGCTGCTTCATCGAGCTTCTTGATGTCAATTCTCCAACCGGTCAGCTTGGCTGCCAGACGGGCATTTTGACCATCCCGTCCAATTGCCAGGCTCAACTGATCTTCGGGAACAACAACTGTGGCTGTCTTGCCGCCATCAGAGGTATCGTTGAGGTAAACGCCGTTGACACGGGCAGGGCTGATGGCTTTCGCGATGTAAACGGATGGATCAGAGCTCCATTCGATGACATCGATCTTCTCATCGTGCAGTTCGCGCACGATTGCCTGAATGCGAACGCCGCGAATACCCACACACGCGCCCACCGGGTCGATGCCCTGCTGCGTGGCAGCCACGGCAACCTTGGCGCGCTGCCCGGGTTCGCGGGCAATGGAGCGGATTTCGACGACGCCGTGATAAATTTCGGGCACTTCGGTTTCGAGCAGCCGGCGCAGGAAATTGCGGTGCGCCCGGGAGAGGATGATTTGTGGTCCGCGCGGAGAATCTTTGACTTCGAGCAGGATTGCCCGCACGCGTTCGTGCACGCGGAAACGTTCCCCGGGGATCATTTCCTTTTTGGGCAGGGTGCCTTCCGCCTTGAGATCCATGCCGATGGTGGTCGCGGCGGCGTTGACCGCCTGCACGATTCCATTGGTGATCTCACCCACCTGTTTTTCGAAGTATTCCATCTGCGCGTACCGTTCCGCTTCGCGGATGCGCTGCTGGATCACCTGGCGGGCTGTCTGGGCTGCCACACGGCCGAAGTCTCTGGGGGTGGATTCCACGATCACCAGATCTTCCAGGTTGGCTTCGGGATTCACCTTGCGGGCAGTCTCGAGGTCCACCTCGGTGGTTTCGTTATCCACCACCTCGACCACCTCTTTTTCAGCGTAGATGGTGACATGCCCGGTATCGGGATCAACTTTTGCTTCAACATGCTGGGCAGTGGATGCATTAACAGCTCTGCGATAGGCAGATACCATCGCTGATTCCAGTGCTTTCAGAATGACTTCCTTCGGAAGCTGCTTCTCTTCCAGCACTTCATTGAAGGCAAGCACGAATTCGTTCTTCATGTGTTACTCTCTCCGGATTAGTTACTATGTTTGAAATTATGCAGAAAAGTGGGGATCACCCACTTTTCAATGAATGCAGTATAGACTAATTACCACTAACAATGCCTATTTTAATCGAATTGTCGCGCGGATGCAAGATAAAATTGCCAGTCGCTTGTATAATTGAGACATTCTGGAGATGAAACCTATGGCAAATGACTTCCTCTGGTGGCGCGATGGCGTAATTTATCAGATCTATCCGCGTTCTTTCAACGACAGCAATGGAGATGGCATTGGCGACCTGCCCGGTATCACCGCAAAGCTGGATTACCTGCAGGATCTGGGCGTGGATGCCATCTGGCTTTCCCCCATCAACCCATCGCCCGATAAAGACTTCGGGTATGACATCAGCAATTATGAAGACATTGACCCGAAATTTGGCACCCTGCAGGATTTTGACAATCTGGTAACCGAAGCACACCAGCGGAACATCCGCGTCATCATGGATGGTGTTTACAACCACACCTCCAATGAGCATCCCTGGTTTAAGCAATCCCGCAGCAGCAAAGACAACCCTTACCGCGATTGGTACATCTGGAGGCCGGCCAGTCCAAACGGGAAAAAGCCCAACAACTGGCAGTCGGTTTTTGGCGGAGACGGCTGGGAATTCGACCCAACCACCGGTGAATATTACTTCCACATGTTCGTGAAAGAGCAGCCCGACCTCAACTGGCGTAATCCGGCGGTGCCCAGAGCCATCCTCGAAGCGATCCGTTTCTGGCTCGACCGTGGCGTGGATGGTTTCAGGCTCGATGTGTTCAACGCCTACTACAAGCACCCCGACCTGCCGGATAACCCGCCCAAATTCGGCATCCGCGGATTTGACCGGCAGCATCATATCCACGACAGCTCCCAACCCGAGATGATGCCATTCCTGGCAGATCTGCGCGGGCTGCTGGATGCCTACCCCGAGCGGTACGCGGTGGGTGAATCCTTCCTGCGGACGAGTAAACAGGCTGCAGAATATATGGGAGAGAACGCATTGCACGCCGCGTTTGATTTTGATTTTCTGCATCAGCCTTTCAGGGCGAGGAATCTGTACCAGGCGATTCAGAACTGGGAAGATGCGCTTGGCAAAGAGAAACATCCCAATTATGTGCTGAACAACCATGACAACCCCCGCACGGCAACCCGCTAC
>CAZRKL010000092.1:10189-10562 GCA_964600595.1 uncultured Leptolinea sp. | reverse complement strand
TGTATGCTATATTACATTTTAGTATTCTGTTGTAAGTGTTCGTTCAAATGTGGGTTTCAGGTTCATTAGATAGGTCCCTGTTCCTGTTCCCGTGCTCATCAAAAAACATCACACCAAATTTGATTTTTGAAAGGAAAAGGAATGAATAAGGATATCGAAGTAATATTTATAGATGTCGGTAATACATTGCGTGTCCTCGTGAAAGATGAGCCGTTTCAAGCGGAAGCAAGAAAAAAAATAGCTGAATTTGTCAGCCCGGAATTGGACCCCGAGGTCTTCTGCGCCATGCTGGATACCCGCTATAAAATCTATCGTAAATGGGCATTTGAAACTTTACTGGAAGCTTCAGAACGTGAATTGTGGACACGTTGGC
>CAZRKL010000092.1:1959-10179 GCA_964600595.1 uncultured Leptolinea sp. | reverse complement strand
GTATCCAGCAGAGAAAATCGGACCGCTGGCTGGCGAATTGACTTTCCTTTACCGGAAAACCATGGGGCGGCGTTTTGCCCAACCGGATGCGAAAGATGTTGTTGCTGAATTGACAAGCCGTGGATACAAACTTGGCATCATCAGTAATACCATTACTGAACGGGAAATTCCACAATGGCTGGAAGAAGACGGGATGAAAAAATACTTCCCGGTGGTTATTTTGTCTTCGATATTTGGTCATCGAAAACCGGGGACAAAAATTTATATCGAAGCAGCCCGCCAGGCAAATGTAGACCCAGGCAAATGCGCTTACATTGGGGACAATCTCTTAAGAGACGTTGAGGGAACCCGCAAAGCTGGTTTTGGGATGATCATCATAATGCCTGATCCTGAAGATGATCCTGTAGAACTTACCGAATTTACAAAACCTGACCTGATGATAAATAAGTTGAGCGATTTGCTCGAGCATTTTCCACCAAGAAACTAAACATTTTATAAGGGGGGAGCAGTACTCCCCCCTTTTCCTTTGGAGGGTCAATGGATATCAAACCCCAATCAATCAACGCCGGATTTGTATTTGCGGATGGTATCCGCAAATTGTATGCTTCCAACCAGACAGATTACAACATGGAACCGATCATTCTGTGCAACAATGAAAATCAGCCGATAGGCAGGATTAAAACCGGCGATTCTGTTATTTTTTGTTGCCGGCGTGGGGAGCGGGAGATTCAATTAACAGAAGCTTTCTCTGATCCAGATTACCCACACTTTCATCGCAATGAGCGAGGTCCATTTACATTTTCCATTTTGACCCTCTATCACGAAAAATTTAAAGATTTACCAGTTGCATTTGCTCCGTCAAAAATCAAATCAACCCTTGCAGAAAGTATTAGCAAAGCCGGATTAAAACAGTTGCATACAGCCGAATCAGAGAAATTTGCGCATGTCACCTTCTTTCTTAATGGCGGCAATAACGCACCGTTTCCTTTAGAAGAGGATGTTCGCATCCCCTCCCCCAAAGGAATTCCATATGAACAGGTGCCAGAGATGCACCTTGAGCAAGTTGCCCGGGCTGTGCAGAGTGGCTTGAAAGCGCAAGTTGATTTTATTGTTACAAACTTTGCGAATGGAGATGTTATTGGGCACACAGCGAACACGCAGGCAAAAATACGATGTGCAGAAGCGGTAGATAAATATCTCAAGGAAGTAGTCGAAGCTGCCAGTGAGGCCGGATATCTCATATTAATTACCGCGGATCACGGCAATCTTGAAACACTGTATCAGGAAGATGGTACTCCTCATGTATCACACACTACCAACCTGGTGCCATTTATTGTTGTTGATCCGTTAAACACAAAATTTTCTCAAGTAAATGATGGAAAACTTGCAGATATTGCCCCAACGATCTTAAATGCGTTAAATATTCCCCAACCAGCTGAGATGACAGGCGTGAATTTACTCACCCGGGGGGGATCTACTTCTCGGAGAAAAGTTTTGTTAATTATTCTGGATGGCTGGGGAAATGGATCATCTGATGAAACAAATCCCATTTTTCTGGCAAACACGCCCTATTGGGATCATCTACTGACATCTTGCTTATCTTCACAGCTGGAGGCAGCTGGTTCTGCTGTGGGCTTAAAAGCAGGAAAGGCAGGTAATTCAGAAGCCGGGCATCTTAATATCGGTGCCGGGAGAGTAGTGCTGCAGGATGACATGCGTTTAGACCAGGCGATGAAAGATGGATCATTTTACAAAAATGAAATATTTAATCAGATTATGGATGACACCCTGCGCCATGGAAATGATCTTCATCTGATCGGATTACTGACTGAGAAAAGCTCTCATGGGAGTATCGATTACCCCATTGCCTTGCTGAAACTGGCAAAGAAAAAAGGGATCAAACAAGTGTACCTTCACCTGATACTTGATGGTCGCAGTACTGAACCGGGAAGCGCACCAGATCTAATTCTGAAAACCCAAGGGCTCATGGATGAGATTGGACTGGGAGTAATTGTCACCACCATCGGGCGTGGAATTGCGCTGGATAGAGATGGAAATTACGATCGAACAGAAAAAGCATTTAATGCATTAACATCAGATTGTGGACACAAAGTAAACATCAGGGTGGTTTAATATGGAAAATGAGCTGCTTGAAGAACTGATAACCCGTAACAACACAAAAATCGCAATGATTATCCTCGACGGATTGGGTGGGCTGCCAGAGGTTAAGGGTGGGAAAACCGAACTGGAAAGCGCGAAAACGCCTAACATGGATGCACTTGCTGAAGATTCTATCCTGGGTTTAAGCATCCCGGTAAGAATAGGGGTGACATCAGGTAGTGGACCCGGTCACCTGGGGCTATTTGGTTACGATCCGGTAGAGTATCAAATTGGCAGGGGCGCGATGGAAGCATTGGGCGTTGATTTTGATCTGAACCCCAATGATGTTGCCGCAAGAGGCAACTTTTGTACTGTAGATGATAATGGGTTGATCACCGACCGACGAGCAGGGCGTTTACCGAACTGTGAAAGTGAAAAACTGATCTCCTTGATCAATGAGATCTGTATTGAAGATGTTACTTTTGAAATTCGTGTGGTTAAGGAACATCGATTTGCTCTGGTCATGCATGGAAATGGCTTGGGGAGCAACGTTACCGAGACCGATCCATTAAAAACCAACGCACTTCCCCTGGAAGCACGCGCACTGGATTCAGATTCAGAGAAAACAGCCACGCTGGTAAATAAATTTCTGGCAATCGTGTCAGAAAAGCTCAAAGACCTCAGCCCCGCAAATATGATCACGCTGCGCGGATTTGCCCAGCTTCCAAAGATCCCATCTTTTCAAGAACGATATGGGCTGAATGCTGCCGCAATTGCGGTAAATGGGATGTACAAGGGCGTCTCCAGAATGGTCGGGATGTCAGTATTACCGGTAAATGGTGAAACCCCGGCAGATGAGTTTTCTACCCTTGAGAAATTTTGGGGTGATCATGATTTCTTCTATCTGCATATCAAGAAAACTGATACCGCCGGAGAAGATGGCGATTTCTGGCGAAAGGTTCGTGCTATTGAAGAGGTTGACGCCCTCATTCCCAGATTAACCGCGCTTAACCCTGATGTAATTATTATCGGGGGAGATCACTCTTCTCCAGCGGTATTGAAATTTCACAGCTGGCATCCTGTACCCTTGATGATATATGGGAAACATGTAAGGGCAGATTGCATATCTGAATTTGGTGAACGTGCTTGTACAAGAGGAAGTCTGGGTGTAATCCCTGCGAAAGAGATTATGCCATTAGCTCTTGCCAATGCCGGCAGATTCGCGAAATATGGCGCATGACCAATCAGTATTTTAGAGGACGGGTACACATGGATCAGATTAATACACTTCTAGAAGCAAATGCTTTCTCTATCAAACTTTTTGATGTGATGAAGAGTATTCACCCGGGGATAGATGATTTGGAATTATATGAATTCCGATATGCTTTGAATAATTTTTTCCCGGGTGAAGGAGGATGGAAATCTGTTCCGGTTCCTGGCTCTGATGAAATACAAACCATGGTATCAGATAGTAGTTTTTTCGAGAGCATCAAAATCAAACCCATAAAGGATGGTTGTATTGTTTTAGACCAGAAAATCTTGAATCTCACACAGACTCTCTTTACAGGACTGGTCACAGGTGCTTACAATGTCGAATGGGTGAATAAAATATTCAGCTTTGACCTGCGGGGATTTTATTTTCAGGTGCGTTCAGAATATTTCACGGAGAAAATCAAAGCGCATTTTGGCGGGAAACCATTTCGACAATTTGCGAAAAAACAATTTTCATTCGAAAAAGAACAATCCATCGGGTATAAGGATTTTAAAGAGGCGAATCTTGAGGTGGATGAATTCTTCATGGATTGTATTGAAAAATGGATTGAGGTGAAAGGGACACCCATCCTGATGGCAATTGCAGGTCCAACAGCAGCTGGTAAGACCGAGATTGTTGAAAGACTTCAAAATAGATGCATCATCAAAGGTCAAAAAGTTACCACGATCGAAATGGATAATTTCCTCACAGATCGGGACTATCGAGAAGCACATGGAATCAATACCAGGGGGCCTCAGGCAATACATTATGATCGCTTAAAGCAGGGATTAATTGATATCACCAATGGGAAACGGATCGAAATTCCACGTTACGATTTTGTTTACGCCACCTCAAGCCATGACATTCAAGGCAATTTAAAACCGGATGGTAAACCCATCTGTGTGGAACCCGCAGATATAATTTTCATTGAAGGTAACTTTCCCTTTCTTCTGCCTGAAATCGCACCTTTGATCGGGATAAAAGTAGTCTACCTCACGGATGATCCGGTTAGAATGAAGCGAAAATGGCGGCGGGATATAGATTACCGAAAGAAATATGATCTCAATTATTTCAGAAATCGTTTTTTCAAGGAACAATTCTTGATGGCAGAACATACTTACCGTCCTCAGATGGAATTATGTGACATTCTGGTTGACACCACCGGTGCAGCGATCTGGTTGACAAAGGAAGCAGGAAATATTGTTAAAATGTAAAATCAGGTTGTGTGGGGCGACCGGCTAATTTGACTTTCAAAAATTGGTTTGTTATACTCACTGGAACACGTGTGCGATAGGGATGATCCCATGCCAATTACTATAAAAGATATCGCCCGCGCTGCTGGTGTCTCGCATACAACGGTATCCAGAGCGCTGCGAAACCACCCCGCCCTCGCCCAAGCCACAATTGAGCGGATCAAAAAAATATCTGATTCAATGGGGTACATTCCCAGCGCTGCCGCGAGAGGGTTAAAAACCAACCGTTCAAATACCCTGGGCGTGATATTGAGTTCAATTGACGATCCATACTATAGTGAGATCCTTCAAGGGATTGAAGATGAATTACGTGATACTGGTATGAGTCTCTTTGTAGCTGCCACTCACCGTGATCCAAATATTGAACAATCGATTGTCAGGCTTCTGGGCGAACAACGGGTAGAAGGGGTGATTGTTGGCTCAACGCAATTTAATAACAGCCACTATCGAATGCTTCAGCAAGTAGGTGTTCCGGTTGCGGTAATTAACAATCAGGCTGCAGAGCTCTACCGCTACTCTATCTATCACGATGATGAGTATGGCAGCCGGACCATTACAGAACATCTCATCCAGTTGAAACACCAAAGAATCGGTTTCTTGGGTAACAAGCTTTCCGGCAAGACAAATGATGACCGTATACTGGGCTATCGCAATGCAATGCATCAGTCAGGTCTTCCCATCAATCCCACATGGATTCATCTGGAAGACAATGGTTCACCAGAAGCAGGTATACGGGGAGCAGAATACTTTCTGGCGTTGGAAGATATCCCTTCCGCCATTGTCTGTTTCAATGACATGTTGGCGATTGGGTGTATGCACAAAGTACAGTTGAATGGTTTAAATGTACCGCGTAATATTTCAATCACGGGGTTTGATAACATTCAGTTTTCAGAGTTTACTTCCCCCCCTTTGACTACTTTTCACCAACCAAAACGGGAAATAGGCTCAGCTGCTGCTCGTATGCTACTGGACCTCCTTGATTCATCCGAAGAGGATACCCGCCCTCAACCCAAGATCGTGATGATCCGGGGGAACCTTTTAATCCGCGAAAGCACAGCTACCTTCAAATCATTTTAGGAGGAAGAAATGTCACCATATCAATCCAAATTATTAGTAAAACCAGACTTTTCCAACAAGGAATATATCCACGTTGACCCAAAATCAGCAGGATGGGAACATCTGCATTTTTCTGCAAGGAATTTAATAAAACAGGAAGTCTTCACCTTCGATACTGAAGACTTTGAATACGCCCTGGTTGTTCTAGGAGGAACATGTAAGATAACAACCAGTCGGGGAAATTGGGAAAGTATTGGTCGTAGACCGGATGTATTTCATGGAATGCCGTACACATTATATGTTCCCCGCCGAACCAAAGTGGAAGTGCAGGCTACATCTGAAAATCTAAATTTGGGTTATGGTTGGGCTGCATCTACCATGGATTTTCCCATACGGCTGATCACACCTGAAGAGGTTGGCATTGAGCTGCGCGGCGGCGAAAATGCGACCAGGCAGATTAACAAGATGATCCCACCCGGGTTTCCATGTGAGAGATTGGTTGTTGTTGAAGTTTTTACTCCGTCAGGGAACTGGAGTTCATATCCACCCCATAAACATGATAAGCATCTTGTCGATGCAAATGGAAAAATTCTAGAAGCAGATCTTGAAGAGATCTATTTCTATAAGATCACGCCTGATGATGGATTCGCTTATCAGCGGATTTATACAGACGACCGAAAACTGGATGAATTAATATATGTTGAAAATGATCATTTGGTGCTGTCGCCTGAAGGCTACCACCCAGTCGTGTCAGGTCAAGGTTACACCACTTATTATTTGAATATGCTTGCCGGCAGCGCTCAATCTCTGGCATCAACTGATGATCCGCAGTACACATGGATAAAAGACAGCTGGAAGTACAAGGATTCGCGGGTACCCATTGTCTGTATGGATATGGAAAAATAACCTTATAACTGCATCAGGAGAATCAAAATGACTATTCGCATGGGTTTAATTGGCGCGGGTCGGATGGGAAAAGTATTTGCCCATACACTGGCTTTTAATGTTTCCGAAGTTGACCTGGTGGCACTGGCTGAAGTAGATGAAGCAACAGCAAAAGAAGTAGCAGCCAAGTTTCAGGTAAAAGATTATTACACCGACTACAGAAAGTTGCTCGACAGACAGGATATTGATGCAGTGGTTATTACAACCCCAACAGCAACCCACGCGACCGTTATCTGCGATGCCGCGGAAGCCGGCAAACAAATATTCACAGAAAAACCTCTTGGCGATTCTCTAGATGCTTGTGACCGAGCCATGCTTGCAGTAAAAAATGCCGGTGTAAAGATGCAGGTTGGGTTTATGCGAAGATTCGATGCCGCTTATAAAATGGCGAAGCAACAGATTGATGCAGGAGTCATTGGAAAGCCTGTAATGTTTAAGTCCATCAGCCGGGATCCCAAGCGAACAAGCCTGGAATTTGCAAAGCGGGAGAATTCCGGTGGGATGATTCTGGATATGGGAGTTCATGATTTTGACCTTGCCCGCTGGCTGATGGGGAGTGAAGTATTACGGGTTTACAGCGAAGGTGGAACTCTGGTTTACCCTGAGTTAAAGACAGTTGGAGATATCGATAACGCCATAATTTCTTTGAAATTTACCAATGAGGGACTAGGTGAGATCGATGTGAGCCGAAATTCGGTATACGGATATGATATCCGCACAGAAGTATTAGGCTCAGATGGCGGATTGGTTATCGGCAAATTGCAACAGACATCCACTTTGGTCATGACCCGGGATGGTGTAACGCATGATACTGTTCCGTATTTCATGGAAAGATTTGGAGATGCATACGCAGCAGAGATCCGCGACTTTGTTGACGCATTGGCGAATAATCGTGAACCCGCAGTTTCAGGTATTGATGCCAGAGCAGCTACCGCCCTGGGCATTGCTGCTACCCGCTCGCTGGATGAACAGCGTCCGGTATTCTTAAATGAGATAGGGTAAATCCAAAGTGAAAATTCACATTGGAAATACTCCTCGCTCCTGGAGAGCTTTTGAGCTGGATGCGGGATTGGATATGCCCGATTATCAACAGGTCCTGAATGAAATGAAAGAAGCAGGATATGAGGGAACAGAACTGGGTGATTGGGGATTTATGCCGACCGATCCTCCAAAACTAAAAGATGAACTTCAAGCACGCAGTCTTGATCTTATATCTGCATCTGTTCCGATCAGGTTCTGGGAACGAAATTTTTGGGAAAAAGGGCTTTCCGCTGCTCTGCGAACAGCAACATTGCTTTCTATGGTATCAGGGGGAACGTCTGTGGTTGTCTTATCAGATGAAATTGGGAGTAATTTTGTCCGCACCCAGAATGCGGGGAGGATCATACCTGAGATGGGACTCCTTCCCATACAGTGGAAAATATTCACTGATGGGGTGGAGTATGTTTCTAAAAGAGTGTATGAAGAAACCGGGCTGGAATCAGTTTTTCATCACCACTGTGCTGGTTTTGTTGAAACATCAGGTGAAATTGGAATGTTCCTGGATTACGCTGATCCCCAATGGGTAAATTTGTGCCTTGATACCGGACATTTCCGATTCGCTGGGGGTGATCC
>CAZRKL010000092.1:0-1859 GCA_964600595.1 uncultured Leptolinea sp. | reverse complement strand
AATTCTGCAGAATACCGGAAACCAATACTGGTTTCCGGTATTTGATTCTTAATCACCACTGCTTGAGCTTTTGGGCAGTTTTGGTATTAACCAGCTTAAAAATGCATCCTGGCTTCGGGTCTGAATCGTCAACGAACCAGGTCCGGTTAATTCAACAACTAATCCTTCTCCACCCAAAATGGTACTCTTCCAACCAGCCACCTTCCTAACCACATAGCTTAAAGATGAATCAAATGATACAAGGTGCCCGGTATCCACGACGTACTTTTCTCCAACAGCAAGGTCTACCTTGTGGATGGCTCCATAAGATGAGATCAGGAGCAGTCCATTACCTGAAATTTTTAATAAAATTAAACCTTCACGAGAAAAGAACGTCTTTGATCCGCCCCAGGCAGTATCAATTGCCAGACCTTCTGATGACGCCAGGTATGAGCCGGATTGGAGAAAGACAGTCTGTCCGCTCAAGTCCAACTGGTGAACATCCCCGGGCAGGGCAGGCGCGAGGGTAATCTCGCCGCCCGCTTCTGATGCAGTGAACTTGTTCATGAAGAAACTTTCACCTCCCAGCATTGCCCTTCCAAGGGATTGCAGAAAGCCTCCCTTTGCCTTGGTCTCCATCTGTAAATCAGCAGACATGCTCACCATGGCGCCACTCTCTGCCTGGATACTCTCTCCCGGATCCATATTCACAACAGCTAATGAATATGCCGGTTTATACAGAATCTCTGCTCGCATTGTTCCTCCAGGTTTGTATTTTTATTGTTTATTATTACTACAGATGCCTTTGTTTTTATATACTCTGTATCAACAATTCTTACGCAAGATGAGATAGTCAGGTTGCGATATTTCGAAGGAAGGTATAATCCTTCCCATGTCCGTACCCAACAACACAACCTTTCAATTCAAAACGATTTTTTCACTGATGATTCCAATCTCCATTCAGCAGCTTTTTATTGCTGGTATGCAGATGATCGACAACCTCATGGTAGGACAAATCCATGAAACAGCAGTAACTGCTGCCTCCCTGAGTTATCAGGTGTATTTCATTATCGGGCTTATTTACTTTGGTATCAACAGTGGATCCATGATTTTTACCGCCCAATATTGGGGGAAAAACGATACGCAATCCATTCGCAAAGTAGTCAGCATCAACCTGATTATTAACATCGCCATCGGACTACTATTCACACTTCTGGCAGAAATCTTCCCGCGGGAGATCCTATCGCTATATTCTAATGATCCGGCAGTAATAGAAATGGGCGCTCCTTATCTGCGGGTTTATGCAACCGGGTATATCTTCACCGGAATCAGCATGGGTTTATACGGTGTTTTACGAAGCACCCAGAGGGTAAAAATCCCCATGGTGGTAAACAGCCTCGCATTAATTCTCAATACGACCCTGGGTTATGCCTTGATTTTTGGAAAATTTGGGCTGCCAGAAATGGGAATTATGGGGGCTGCCTACTCAAATGCACTCTCCCGGATTGTAGAATTGATCATAATTCTCCTGATATTATGGTTTGGCAAATCCTTCTTACTCCACGACAAAGGGAAAATCTTCCCTTTACCCAAGGAATTCTTGCTAAGGTTCCTAAAGACAACCATGCCTGTTGCGCTAAATGAATTAGTATGGGCAATGGGAATTTCTGCATACAATAGTATCTACGCGCATATCGGTACAGAAGCAGCTGCAGCAACTTCCATAGCAACGACAATGGAAAATCTCATGTTTGTCCCATTCATAGGATTAGCCAACGCTTGCGCGATCCTGATTGGAAATCAAATTGGAGCAAATGTAATTGAGGATGTATTTAGAACAGCCAGACGTACATTGATGGTTTGTGTTGGCGGTGGCGTGT
>CAZRKL010000091.1:0-10912 GCA_964600595.1 uncultured Leptolinea sp. | reverse complement strand
ATATGAGATCTTCTCAATCCAAGAATAAACAAAAAACAACAGCGGTCCTCAATATCATCGCTGGTGTTTTATTTTCTGCCTCTGCTTTTAATCTGCTTACCGGGCTCGAAAGAATTGATTGGATCTGGTTAACTCTTGGTCTTCTATTTGTGGGGATAGGTATTTGGGGATTGAAAAAACCTTGAAGCGTTGAAAATCTTGTAGCCCTCCTCTTTGGGGACTAATTTTCACTACGTAGTAATCCATCATGTCGACTCCATGCTTATACAGCCTTCTGTATCCAGGCGGAATGCGCCCATATACTACTTATACTTGATCAATTAAAAATGCGTATTCACTGTGCTTGTGAATGCTTTGGAATGGAGGTTGACATGTCAGAAGGTAAAAATAAATCCACCGCGAACAATTCACAAGGTTTTTCAGATTTAGAAAAAGCGGCAATGAAAGAACGCGCGAAAGAGTTGAAGGCGGAAGAACGCATGGCGAAGAACAGGGCTGCCGGAGAAACGGAGTTGCTCGTGAAGATTGCCGAGATGCCCGAGCCAGACCGCGCGATGGGTGCCCGTCTGCACGAGATTATAACTGCCACCGCCCCGGATCTTTTCCCGCGCACTTGGTATGGGATGCCCGCTTACGCCAAGGATGGTAAGGTGATCTGTTTCTATCAGAGTGGACAGAAATTTCAAACGCGTTATTGCACATTGGGATTTAATGAAGATGCCCGCCTCGATGATGGAGACATGTGGCCAACTTCGTTTGCGTTAAAGAAGCTTACCCCTGAGGTGGAGAAACGAATTCTCGACCTTGTAAAGAAAGCCATCAGCTAAACTTCCCAAGGGTATCAATGGAGTGATGTGGGAGAAGGTATCAGGTAATGAATCAAAGAAATCCCAAGGTAGATAATTTCCTCGACAGGCAGAAGAGGTGGCAGGATGAATTTGTGCAATTGCGGGAAATTCTCCTGGATACTCCGCTCACCGAAGATTTGAAGTGGGGAGTTCCCTGTTATACAGTTCAAGGCAAGAATGTGGTTTTGATGCACGGTTTTAATGAGTATTGTGCGCTCCTGTTCATCAAAGGCGTTTTACTCAAAGATAGCGCGGGTGTTTTAATCACACAAACTGAAAATGTACAATCAGCGCGTCAAATCCGCTTCACACATGTGGATCAGATTATTGAGATGGAACCCATCTTGAAAGCTTATATCCTTGAAGCGATCGAGGTGGAAAAGGCTGGTTTGAAAGTTGATTTCAAAAAAACCGAAGAATTCACCATCCCGGAAGAATTTCAAGCCGTTCTGCAAGAAAACCCCGACTTAAAATCTGCCTATGATGCTCTCACCCCCGGGCGGCAGCGAGCCTGGTTGTTTTATTTTGCTGCGCCCAAACAATCCAAAACCCGCATCACTCGCATTGAAAAGAGTATTCCTCTAATTCTCGCCGGCAAGGGCTTGAACGACTGATCAGAGGTTGTGGTTGAGCACATTTATTTATCTCTTAAAACTGGTTCCACGCCTGCAGCATGCAGCAAATTGGCAGCCCGAAGATGACCAGGCAGTGGATCTGCACTTTGCCTATTTACAGCAATTGCTCAAAGATGGCAATCTGGTCCTTGCCGGGCGGACACAGGAAATGAATGAGAATACCTTTGGCATCGTTATTTTTGATTGTGACAGTGAAGAGGATGCCCGGAAAATTATGAATTCAGATCCAGCGGTCCAGAAGGGGATTATGGTTGCATCTCTCTATCCGTATAGAATTGCCCTGTCCAGGCTCGCTGCGTGAGTTATTCCCCACAATTATTCGTGCCTGAAATTTACCGGAGGTTATGATGGAACTTGGAGCGTTTTCAGTAAGTTTGGCAGTCAAGGATATCCAAAAATCCAAAGAATTTTATGAAAAATTGGGCTTTAATGTTTTTGGCGGGGATATTACCCAGAATTGGCTGATTATGAAAAATGGAGATTCGGTCATCGGTTTATTCCAGGGGATGTTTGAGAGTAATATCTTGACATTCAGCCCGGGTTGGGATCAGAGCGCTAAGACTAAAGAGAACTTTGTGGATATTCGTGATATTCAGGCGGATTATTTGAAAAAAGGGCTGGTGTTAACATCCAGGGTTGAAGAGAACACCACCGGACCCGGCAGCTTTACCCTGACCGATCCGGATGGGAACCAGATCCTTTTTGACCAGTATGTTTAGGCTGAACTCGCGCGTTTGTCATTTATTGATTTATTAATGTTCATTATTTCCAAATATTCAGGTAGCAAAAATGTCTCCAAGACCTGTACCCGAGAAGAAATCAGAAATTATTGATGGTATTACCATCAAATACCACGCCAACGGAAAGACAATCTGGTCAAAAGGCAGAATTGTGGATGGTAAAGCCGACGGTTACTGGGAGTGGTTTCGCCTGGACGGTACCATCAAGCGCTCAGGCTGGTTTGAGATGGGTGAACCTGTGGGGGAGTGGATCACATACGACAAATCCGGCAAGGTATATAAGACAGAGAAGAAAACATAATTGCCGGCCTGCTTTTACCCATAACCCGGTATGTACTCTTATAAAAAAAGACCTTGCCCCCGGTATTTGGGGGGCAGGTCTTTTGTTCCATCATTTTGCCTGATAAATTGTCTCACGCACAACCCAGGTCGATGACAACTTTTCCTCTGGCGTGACCCTGGCTGAGATATTTCATGGCATCGGGGGTTTGATCCAGCGGATATGTCTTGTCGATCACTGGCTTAATCTTGCCTTCCTGTAACAAGTTGATGAGGAACTCGAGATCTCCTGGATTGGTATTGGCTGCAAGCATACAAACCTTGCTCCCACTTATGGAGTGCAGCCATCCGAACAACATCACATTGATGATCTGAGTGAGCGCCCCACCAGCCACCACCAGTTTTCCCTGCCTTGCCATAACTCGCTTGTATTCTGAGATGCTTTGGCTGCCGTTGACTGCCAGGATCAGGTCGTAGTGTTCATCTTCAGCTGTAAAATCTGTCTTTGTGTAGTCAATTACCCGGTTTGCGCCGAGCGCGCGGATGCGCTCCACGTTGCCAGGTCCGCAAACTGCGGTCACATCCGCTCCATAATACCTGGCTAATTGAACCGCGAAAGTGCCCACGCCGCCTCCCGCCCCGCAGATCAGAACCTTCTGCCCGGCTTGAATTCCACCCAAATCGCGCAACCCTTGCAATGCGGTTAAACCAGCCATGGGAATTGCAGCGGCGTCGATGAAGGATACCCCGGCTGGTTTCAACACCCAAAAACGTTCAGGAGCGCAGACAAACTCGGCGAATCCACCAAAACCATTCCCCGCCAGCTCGCCAAACACTTCGTCTCCAACTTTGAACTTGTTGGTGTTTCTACCGACGGCTTCCACCCGTCCCGCCACATCCGCGCCGAAGATCTTGCGCTTTGGGATGATCCCCATCCGCATTGAGCGGTAATCCGCCGCGTTTATTGAGACCGCGCACACCTTGACCAATACTTCATCCTCACCGGGGATTGGTTTTTCAACTTCCCGCAGAACAAGAACCTCCGGGGCGTTGCTCTTTTCGTATACGATTGCTTTCACGTTTACCTCAATTGTTGGTTTACTTTGTTGTCAGAAAATCTGACTGCCTGCTTTAATTGTTGGTAAAGGCGGGGCAGATATGTTATTAGTTGCACGCTAATCCTGCTGAATCTCATGTTCAAAGACTTCGCCAATGGGCACGCCAAACGCGTCAGCGATCTTGAATGCCAGTTCCAGTGTGGGAGTGTATTTCCCGGCTTCAATGGCGATCACAGTCTGGCGTGAAATGCCTGCTTTTTCTGCCAGTTCCTGCTGAGTCATTTCATTCGCGAAGAAGCGCAGTCTGCGGATGTTGTTGGTGATGTTTAATTTCTTAGCCATTTACCACTCCTCTCCGGTAGAAGTAAAGCTGGGTGATTCCTTCCAGAATGGATCCCGCGCTGAAGGAGATGAACAGTATGTTCAACATCACCATGCTTGAAGAACCCAACACCAACGCGGCCAGCCCGGCGATAAAACCAGCCCCGGCAACGATAAACCCGGTACGCATGGATTTTAACTCGATCAGCTTATCCATTTCATCTTCAACCATCTCGATCTCGATGGACTTCTCGATTTCCTTGTCGTCATAGTTCTCATCCCGAATTTTCTTTTCCACAGCGATTCCGATGGACATCAGTATATGAAAGACAATCTGGATCACGATGGCGGCGACAATTCCGATACCGATAAAGATCAGCATAATACCTGCCCAAACCTTAAGGTTGTCTGCTCCAGCGGTTCCCGCCTGGTAACGTCCAAAAGCGTAGATGCAGTAGGCAGCCAACACAAGCACGCCTGTAAACATACTGACAATGGTTTTCTTTTCCTGGTAAGACATTTTTTAAATTCTCCTGTTTCTGTTTATTTCAATGTACCAATAGTACAACAATACAAACTAAATGTCAATAGTATTATACATATAGTATTTTATGATAAACAACTGGGTCTGCAGTCCTATTGTCGGGAATCGTGCCTGGTTTGTTCCAGAAACGCAATGAAATATGTTGAGACATAAATGGCGCGGATATATATATTCTCTCCCAGGTTCAAGCAGAGTAAATTCCCCATAAATATAGTTAGCATGTTAACTAAGTGGGGTATAATCAGCGAAGCCAATTCATTGGTGCATCTTCAAGGGAGCAAATTGGTTACTCCCCGTTTAAGGAAATAAATATGGATCAGATCAGGGATGTCTGGTTGCATGCCCACCAGATGATTCGCTCTGCCCGGCAAATCATTAATGAAAATCTTCGCCCGCTCAATCTCAGCAGTGCAGAAGGCAACATCCTCATCCACCTGATGACACTGGGAAATGAGGTCGGTCAGGATCAGCTTGTTGAGCAGATGGATCTCAGCAAGCCCGCCATCTCTCGCGCCCTCGACTCGCTCGAGTTAAAAGGGTTTGTATCTCGCCAGCCGGATGCGGGGGATAAACGCGCCCGGCGGGTTCATCTGACCGAAAAAGCGATATCGTTGTGTCCTGAGCTGGAGCGGGTCTATAACCGGGTTTACGCGCTTGCCCTGCAAGATATTTCTGATGATGAATTGAATTCTTTTCTCAGTCTGTTCGCCCGCATGGCTGCGAATATCAACCGCGGACAGAAGATGGATGAGGATGTGGATGCTTCATAGTGACTGGATCGGATTTGCGTTGTTTATTGGTTATTTCATCATCGCCGGAGCACCTTTGATTTTGCTGAAGGCTGTTTTTAATCTGCCATTCGAAATCACCCGCAAGATGTACCATCTTCTGATCACGCTTTCCATTTTTCCCCTGTTGAAGCTTTTCAGCGCCTGGTATGTGGCGGTTCTGGTAGCCATCACCTTTGCGTTGATCCTCTATCCGGTCCTTGCCTGGGTGGAGCACTCTTCGTTGTATCAGAAAATCGCGGTGGAGCGCGGCAGAGGTGAATTCAAACGCAGCCTCATCATTGTGCAGGTATCTCTCGCCAGCCTTATCTTCATTTTCTGGGGGTTGCTGGGAGATGCCTGGCAATATATTGCTGTCGTGGCGGTGATGGCGTGGGGCTTCGGAGATGCCGCCGCTGCGCTCGTGGGCAAGAAATACGGTCAGCGGGCAATTCAAATCCGCCACATCGAAGGCAGAAAAACAGTCGAGGGCACGCTTGCGATGTTTGTTGTGTCGGGGTTGGCTGTTTTCTTTACCCTGCTTCTGTACGCTGATCAATCCTGGCAGATCAGCCTGCCTGTTGCATTGCTTGTTGCCCCGATCTGCGCTGGTGTTGAGCTCTTCTCGATTCGCGGCATGGACACCATAACAGTACCCATTTCAGCGGGGATAACCACCCTTACGCTGATGATGCTTTTTACCCATATTGGAGGGATGTTGTGACCCCCCTTTCTCCCGATCAGGTTGCCAGCCGTAAAAGAACCCTGGGGACTTCTTTGCTCCTCAGCGCGCCTGGTCCGCTGGTGACTGGTTTCGCTGTCCTTTCCAGCCAGTCTTCCACCCAGCTTGCGGATTTTATCCGCCGGGGTGTGGAACTTATTGCAATCTTTCTCTCCTGGTGGATCTTCCGCCGCATCCATCGGACCCATGAATTCTCTGAAACCGACCGCAAAAAGCTGGAGCGAATTGCCGGGTTGAGTGTGGCTGGCGCGATGGTCTGTTCAGGTGTGGTGATGTTGGTTGTGGCACTCTCGCGCCTGTCTGCTTTTGAACCCGGCGGGAATGTAATTTACGGTCTGGTTATTGCCATTCTCGGCTTGCTTACCAATGGCTGGTTCTGGCGGCGGTACGCGCACCAGACCAGTGAAAACTATAACGCCGTCATCGCATCACAGCGCGATTTATACCGGGCAAAAACCTCAGTGGATTTGTGTGTGGCAGCCGCACTGGCAGCTGTCGCCATTGCTCCTTATCATCCGCTCACACGATATTTGGATATATCGGGATCTGTCATTGTGGCGGGGTATCTCCTGTGGACTGGCGGTAAATCTGCGCATACACAGCTGGGCGGTTTTGGGGTTCTCCTCAACCTTCTGAATAGATAGGTGTATTGCTCTCCATTTTTCTTCTGATGTACCCTCGTAATCCCGCGAACAGCTGCACTTCTCTGATGTTTCCCCCAATACTCTTGACAAATAAATAGTAACTCGTATACTAATAATAATTAGTAACATGTTTACTAATTATGGAGTTGTACATGTCTGTTCGTTTTGCCATTCTCGGATTGATCTCACAAAAACCGCGCCACGGGTATGAAACCCGTGTTGCCTTTGAATCTCTGGTGGGCGGAGATGGCAACTGGGAGGTCAAACCCGCCCAGATCTACACCACCCTCGAACGGCTGGAAGAAGCCGGTCTCGTTGAGCGGACTTCTGACCTGGGCGAGGGCGAGGAACCCTCCCGGCGCGTGTATAGTATCACCCCCGGTGGTGAAGATGCCCTGCGTGAGTGGTTTTCGACCGGGGTCATGCCTGCTCATCAACGGGATGAGTTCTACATCAAGGTTTTGATCGGGTTGATTTCAGGCAGGGCAGATCCCGAACGGATGATCCAGACCCAGCGTGCGCTCCTCTTTCAAGAGATGCACGATGCCACCAACCAGCGCGATTCTTACGATCCGCGCGCCGAAATGGCGCAGATTCTCCTGCTCGATAAAGTCATCATGCACCTTGAGGCCGACTTGCGCTGGCTCGACCTTATTGAGCGCCGGCTGGATACCATCCGCGCGCAGCCCATCCCTGAACCTGAAATTCCCCGGCGTGGACGCCCGCGCAAGGGTGAGAAAGGCTCCACCTACCCACCCCCTCCTGAGAGCGCATTGTCTTAATCCAATTGTTATTTAACCAACCACTGGCGGCAATTCCCGCCGGGTATTGCATTATTTGAATTTTTCAGGAGTTTTCCATGTCTGTCATTACCACGCAAAACCTAACAAAAGTCTTCGGCTCAGGCGAAACCGCCGTCACCGCGCTCGATCATGTCAACCTCACCGTAAACCCGGGCGAATTCGTAGCCATCATGGGACCCAGCGGATGCGGCAAATCGACCCTGCTGCACCTCATTGGTGGTCTCGACCGCCCCACCAGCGGGAAGGTCCTCCTCGAAGGCGCAGCCATCGACGAAATGGATGACGACCGCCTCACCGAGTTACGCCGCCGCCAGATTGGCTTTGTTTTTCAGTTCTTCAATCTCATCCCTGTGCTGAACGCGATCGAGAACGCCGCCCTTCCTGTGACCCTCGATGGTGTCAAACCCGCCGATGCGCAGAAGCAGGCAGCCGAGTGGCTTAACCGCTTTGGTCTTTCTGCTCGTATGAATAACCGCCCCGACCAGCTTTCGGGTGGAGAGCAGCAGCGCGTTGCCATTGCCCGCGCGCTGGCTGCCGAACCGGCGCTGATCCTCGCGGATGAGCCAACCGGTAACCTCGATACCCACTCTGGGGATGAGATCGCCGCTTTAATGCGCGATGTAGCCAAAAAATACGGCCGTACCGTGGTGATGGTCACCCACGATCCACGCATCGCTGCCTACGCCGACCGAATCATCTTCCTGAAGGATGGCACCATCATCGATGAAACCATCCTCGAGCGTAAGAATGGCGACAACGCCGCCGCAGTCTTCAAGAAAATGGAAGAGATCAAGGGATAGGTGTGCCATGAGACTCCAACTTACTCTCGCTGCCCGTTATCTTTACGGGCGTAAATTGCGCACCGCCCTTACCACGCTGGCGGTCATCTTTGGGGTCATGCTCATTTATGGCATGAACGCGGTTCTGCCCACCATGATATCCGCCTTGCAGGCGAGCATTCAGGGGGCGGAAGGTCAATCTGATTTCACCGTCATCAGCCTCACCGGAGACAGCTTCGCCGCAGATAAAGCGGACCCATTACCGAATATCGATGGCGTCCGCGCGGTTGCGTCGTCTCTGGAAAAGAACATCAACCTCCCCGCAGATTTTGTCGACCAGGACCCCGCGAAACCGGATCGCATCATCGCGGTGACCCTGATGGGGATCGTTCCCGAAGAAACCCGCGCTGTCCGTGCGTTCTCCATCCTTGAAGGGCGTTACCTGGAAGACACCGATACCACAGCTGCGGTCATCACCCAGACTCTGGCGGATGCTTACGCTGTGCAGGTGGGTGAGTCTATACATCTACCTTCCACCACCGGTGTCACGGAACTGACCGTGGTGGGGATGCTGCCCGCAACAATCGAATCTGATAACGAGGTAGTGTTTGTGAACCTACCCCAGGCGCAGCAGATGACCGGTGACACCGGCAGGGTCAATACCATCCGCCTGAATGTGGATGCGTTTGCCGGGCAGGAACGCCGTGCCGAAATTCAGGCAGCCATAGAATCTACCATGGGCGCCGGCTTTAAAACCGGTTCGCTCATCTCAGGAGATGAGATGTTCGCGACCATGGAAATTGCCAAAATTGCGCTCAATGTATTTGGTGCGCTGGCACTCTTTATGGGCGGGTTCATCATCTTCAACACCTTCCGCACGGTGGTTACTGAACGCCGCCGCGATATCGGCATGCTGCGCGCACTCGGCGCCACCCGCCGCACGATCATCGGTGCCATCCTCACTGAGGGTTTCCTGCAGGGGCTGTTCGGCTCTGTGGTCGGATTATTCCTCGGTTACCTGATGGCGTTGGGTGTCATTCAGGTCGCGCAGGGTCCCATCAACGCGTTTATGAATGTGCGGCTGGGCATGCCCGACCTCCAGCCCGGGCTGATCATTGTCTCGATCCTATTGGGTGTGGGGGTTACCATGCTGGCCGGGTTCATTCCTGCTATCGCAGCCAGCCGGGTGACTCCGCTCGAAGCGCTCCGTCCGACAGTTGCGGAATTGGAATTCAACCGGCACACCGGACCCAGCTTCTGGGTGGGCGTCGTCTTCATGGTCTTCACCGTGCTTGCCATTCTTCTGGGCGAAGCCTATCTCATTCTTCCCGGCGGGATCCTGTTCCTGGTCGGACTGGTGCTGGTCGCGCCTGCGCTCATCCGCCCCTTTGCACGTCTGTTCGGCAGTGTTATTGCCCTTGCCACCCGCCGTCAGGGGATAGGCGATCTGGCGCGCAACAACCTTACCCGCCAGCCTTCTCGGGTCGCGGTTACCGCGTCTACCAGCCTGCTTGCTCTGGCTGTTATTGTGGCAGCCGGCGGACTGGTAACCAGCATGAAGGGTACCATTCTGGATATGGTGGAGTACAGCCTGGGCAGCGACTATGTCTTTGTGCCGCCATCTGTCGGGCTTTGGGGCAGTAACATTGGCGCCGCGCCGCAGCTGGCGGATGATCTCCGCGCGGTGGCGGGCGTCGAAACCGTCAGCACCCTGCGGTATGCCGCCTCTCTGGTGAGCGGACAGATGGTCTCGGTGCTGGGCATCCAGCCCGAAGCCTTCGAAAAGGTCAGCGGGGTCATCTTCATGGAGGGCAACAAGTCAGCCTATGCTATGATCGCCGAGCAGCGCGCCCTCATTGCCAACAGCGTTTTCCTCATGGGTGCCGGTCTGAAGGTGGGAGACACGGTCGAGCTGGAAACAGCTGCCGGAAAGGTGCCCTACCGCATTGCCGCCGAGGCAACCGACCTGCTCAATGCCAAGATTGCCACCGTGTACATCTCACAGGCAAACCAGCAGGCAGATTTTGGCGTCACAGATGATGTCTTCCTGCAGGTGGATTTGCGCGAGGGTACCGACCGTGCAGCAGTGGGCGCGGGCATCAAGGCGCTGGCGACAGATTACCCGCAGTTCAAAGCCATCTCCGGTGCCGATTACTTCAACAGCATGGTTGACCAGTTTGGAGCAGCCTTCAGCGCCGTGTACATTTTGTTTGCCATCCTGGCGTTCCCGTCGCTCATCGCCATGCTCAACACCCTCACCATCAGCGTCATTGAGCGCACCCGCGAGATCGGCATGATCCGCGCCGTGGGCGGCACCCGTGGGCAGATCCGCAACATGGTGGTGGCGGAATCGCTCCTGCTGGCAGCCATTGGCGCCGCCTTTGGCATCGTGGGCGGCATCTGTCTGGGTTTTGTGCTGGTCACCGCGGTTGAGGTTGTCTTCCCCATGGGCTACACCTTCCCCTTCAGCGGCATCCTCGCCGCCGCGGTTATCGGGCTGCTCTTTGGCTTGCTGGCTTCTTTCATCCCCGCCCGCCAGGCTGCCCGCCTTCAGATCATTCAGGCGCTGCGTTACGAGTAAGTTTTTACGATTGCTGAAATAAAAGGGGTGGGTTCGATTTTGAACCCACCCACATCGGTTTAAGAGTAGGGTGCGCCAGGGCGCACCGTCTATCTGATTATTTTAAACTTCATCCTCTCGTTTCACCAGGTGGAGGGTGTAAGCCAGTTTCTTGCCGTAAAAGTTCTTCTC
>CAZRKL010000090.1:0-10912 GCA_964600595.1 uncultured Leptolinea sp. | reverse complement strand
TCTAAAGATACTCCAACTAACACATCCGGTTAGTGAAGCAGCGAAGGCAAACAACACAATAAATGGGATTCTCGCTGCGATCAAAGTATCCTGCCCTGAAACGAGCATCCCCAGATAAGCGATCACAGATGCAGCTGGCATCCAGTAAGCTGCCGCTGGCACGGGTAGTTGAACCGGATCGGCCAGAAAATTCCATAATAAATAATCCTGAAATCCCCTGCCTGAAAAAAGGTTTCGCGCAACAGTATAGTAGTAGTCCGCATCCATATATCCGGTGTATGGTTTTACCCAGAGTTGGATGCCTCCCCACAGGAGTCCCATGAAAAAAAGAATTAGCCCAATTTTTCTCATTTTTTTAAGTGGTATATACGCAGATCACCAACTGATTCAATATCAATCAATTCATATTCATCTTGCAGAGATTTCAAGCATGGTGCAATCTCCAGACCGAGTTCCTTATATTCATACAATGCCCGGTCAAAAACAATCAAGTAAACCTCTTGCTTTCCACCTGCAGCTTCAATGGAAGAAGTAGATGCCATTCTTCCCATTGCAATCTGCGATTGGATCGCGAGCGAATCATTATGTGTACCAGGTTCGTCCCGAATGTAGGCCTGCGCAAGATCAGGTTGATAAACCACCATCGGAAAATAACTGAGTTTGTTATCATGAACCACCAGGCAATCTGATTGACAGACAGGTGCTAGCTGTCCAGCAGCCTGCCTGAAAGGCGATCTGGGAAATTCATCAAAGCGGTATAAGTTTGGCAGCGATATAAGCGAAACAAGCATGAAGAGTAAAGGAATGACCCCTGATTTAATGAAGCTCTGCCTTCCAACCTCCTGTATAGTTGTCTGCGCCAGGACGCCAGCCAGAAGATATGTAAAAATGCCACTGGTTATAAAAGCCCGCGGAACAAATACCGGGCGCATGAGATAAGAAGTTATGAATAACAAAATTGGTGGGATGAGTGCCCAGGCTAATAGTATTTTGATCCTTCTATCCGTACGGTTCTTCCAGAACTGCAACCCCATCATACCCAGCGCCTGTAAAGATAGAATAAGAATAATTGCTGTAACAATGATAGGTTGGGGAAGGAATCCATAGAGGTTGCCTATCCCCTGAAAAATTTCCACTAATCCGGGTCTGGGCGTCCAAAATGCTGTTTGGATTTTCTCAATCTGCCCGGGGACAAACAGCAGCCACGGAATAAACAGCAATGCCATTACAGCCTGGGCTGTGATTAATTTACCCAAACTGCGCCATTGTTTCTGGAGGATCAGTATGATGTCTGGAACAATCAGGATAAAAATCGCCAGGTTGTGGCTGTAGAATGCGCCGACACCGCCTGCAATGATAATTATCCAGTTAATTTTGCGGGTATTCCCCGATACAAATATTCGCCAGCTCATCCAGGCATAGACCAGCAAAGATAACTCAAGGATGATGTACATCCTTACTTCCTGGGCGTGATAAACCTGGATTGGCGCGAAAGCTGTCAACAAGGCTGCTGTCCATCCGGTAAGACTGCCAGAAATTTCCTTGCCAAAACAGAAAACAACGTACAGAACAAGCAATCCAAGGATGATATTTAATAAGCGAATATAAAATACACTGGATGAGATACTCATCCAAAAATGCAGCAGGAAATAATACAATGGCGGCATCGTATCCGCCGCAGTGCCTGCAACGATCTGATCCAGGCTCTGTTGTGAAAGCAGAATGCTGAAAGCATCATCGTACCAGATTCCTCTGGATGTGGAATAGATTAGTCTGACCAGGGCAGCAACAAGAAGAATTACCAGAGTGATGAGTGTCTCACTTCGAATTTTTCCAATGAATTTCTGCCCTTGTAGGTTCCCCATCAGTCAAAGCCTGTTATTTTGAATCAAAATATGCGGTGATTGGTCGCATCATCCACCAGCGCATCCACCACATAAAGATCAGGATAAGGAATGGAACAGGTACATACATAACCGCCTGCTCATCCACCCCCTGGACAGTTGTAAGGAACAGCATCCACAAACCAACAAAAATCACCACATACATCAAACTGGAAACCCACCTGCCCGACTTTCCCCACCTCTCTTCCATCACCCTGCTGATCAGAAATAATGGCGCAATCAGAGCAACATAATGCGGTGTGGCTGTGCGGTAGGCTACCAGATTGGTTATGACAAGTGTTAAGAATGCAGTCCAAATAAAACCATTCTCCCCTTTTCCTTTACTGCGGAACCATTCCACAACAAGGTAGAGATAAAAAACTCCATGGAGAAAAATATTGACTGGCTCCATGATCCCTGGCATCAAACCAGAGATGATGGACAACGTCGATCCTATTCGATCGGTGTAACTCGGGTAATTCACCAGCTGTCTTATCCAATCCAGTATCCACCCGGGAAGAAGCAGGCTTGTCACCCCGAAGAGTACTATCGTGGTTGCAACCATGCTGAGGATGATTTTAGGTCGTTTCGATAAGATTGCCCAAATAAAGATATAAACGACCAGCAAGTAACTCATCTGCGGTTTGGATGTTGATAATATGAGCAGAATTCCTGCTGCGATATCCTGCTTCTCTTTAACAGCCCAGATCGCTAATAGCATCAAAAGAGCATTCAAAACTGCGTACTGACCGACGATTACACCGCGGATGGCACAATACCAGAACACACTGAAGAGCAGGATTCCAAGCAGACTTAGTTTTTTAACTTTCCAGCCGGTAATTCGAATAGAGACCAGCGTGATCAAAACCAGAGATATTTCTAGCAACGTCATAAATAAGGCGCGGGCAAAGGTATATTCCATCAAACCAAACGGGGCGAAAAAGATCATGGAATAAAGGGGATATACAAAATGAGCGATATCCTCACCCATTTGCGGATTTGCCGCCCTGCCGTAGATGAATTTCTGCGCCACCAAACTGACTTCATCGGTGTATGGGTTATTCCCGTTGACCAGCCACTCATGGGCACCATTCCAGCGCGCAAGAAAATCATTTCCACCTGGGTTTTGGAGTGAAAATTGGTAATTAAAATATGTCAATCCGACGGGGATAAGAATTGCTGTCAGGATGACAAAAATAAGCTGCAGTGTTTGAATTCTTGATTTGGATGGGTTTATCATGGGATAATGGGTTGATTGATTTCAGGTATTGTACACTCATTCAAAGGCATGGTCAATTAATCATTATTGGAGAAAAAATTTGAAAATATCCATCGCCCAATATTCCATTGCATTTGGAAAACCGCTTGAAAACCTGGACCTGATCAGGCAATTTGCGAGCTCAGCTAGTGAGGATGGGAGTGAATTGCTGATGCTGCCCGAATTATGTCTGCATGGATATCATAAGCAGACAATTCTGGAAAATTTCCAGTACCATCTCCCAGAAATTCAACCTATTCTTGCCGAGATTGCCCGCGATAACAGTGTGGATATCATCGGTACTTTTGTTGAGCGGGAAGGAGATACCCGATATAACACTCTGATTCATCTATCCGCGGATGGAACTTTACTGATGTCTTACCGCAAGACTCACCTTTTTAAACCCATGAATGAACATCTCTTCTTTTCATCTGGAGATCGATATAAGATCTCCGATTCAAATATTGGTACAGTTGGATATGCGGTTTGCTATGATCTTCGTTTCCCTGAACTTTTCCGTCGAATGGTCCATCATGGAGCTGAAATATTTTTCATCCCGGCTGAATGGCCATCCGAAAGAATTGATCACTGGTTAGCTTTAATAAAAGCCCGTGCGATCGAAAACCTCGCCTATGTTGTCGGGTGCAATTGCAATGGTTTGATCTACAAAACAAATTTTGGCGGGAATAGCATAGTAGTTTCTCCCTGGGGAGAGATCGTATTCCTGGCGGATAGAGATGGCATCCATACAATTGAAATTGATCTGGAATCTGTCAGGTTGCTTAGAAAACAGAAGCCATTTCTTGAAGATATGGATCTTATTTAATCCTTGCGGCGGGCGATCACCGAAGTCGCATCAGAGTAAACCAAAGTCCAATCGTCCTTTTGATCTTTCATTAAATTCCATAGCGGGGAGTCTGTCCTGATTAATACCCAATCCACCTGATAAGAAGATAATTTTTCATCCCAACCATCCCACGCGTTGATGATAATCTCATAATCCCTGGTCAGTGCTTCACCATAAAAGTCGGTTTGCCCGTCAATGAACACCGGAATATCCGGATATGCTTTCAAAAGTAGATATCCCCCCCACATAAAATCGTTGAATATTTTCCCTTTTTGTGGATTGTTCTGCAGCCATTCAACGGCTGCGACCGGGAATTTTTCGGGAGAGTGAACATTTCTTTCACTGATGCCTGGCAGAATTTTATAAATCAGACCGCCAAAAGCAAAAGAGAAGACGATTAAAAGAATCAGGTAAATTGCGGGATTCTGCTTGATTCCACCATCCGGTTCAATTGAATCAAGCTGAGAATCCAGCTGCATGCGAAAGCGAGGAAATAAAGGAGAAAAGCCTTCTGCCAGAATGGGAAGAGCCAGAAGGATAAAAAGCGGAATATTCCTGCCGCTGGTTACGCCAAATACTCCAAAAAACAAAAGCAGTAGGAGTTTATAAAATGAGAGTTTTTTCCACGCCAATATGATGCAAACAATGCTCAAAACCAGCATGATGGTAAACGGCAGTACCCCTGTCTGATATAAAACCGGTGGTTGATACTCTGCAGTATGACTGACCAGATACCGGCTTGTTAAAAAACCAAAAATCGTAGACCATATCTTGAATCCATCCGGGTTTATCAGGCTGATGAATAATCCCATAACCATCAGAATAAGATATTCTTTCACCAGCTTGGTTATTGTGAGATGCTTTTCTCGAATAACCGATTGAAGAATCTCGCCTAATATAAATATCCCCAGAACAACCAATCCACTCACGAAAGCACCATGCGTATTGACCCACATCATCTGTAACACGCAGTAAAGGATCACCTTCCAGATAAACTTCATGCGGCTCTGGAGTAACTCAACAAGGAGAAGCAAAAACAGGAAAGTAAAAATGTGAGGACGTGCCAGCCAGTGGATCCGTGACGCTGCCAAACCGATGACAATCAGGATTAATGTAATGGGTGTGGATCGGGTAATAAGAAGGACACGGTAGGTTAGCAACCAGAAAACCAATCCCAACAGTACACCACTGAAAAGCACCACACCTGACAATCCAAACCAGATGTAAGCGAGTGCAAATAATACCTCTGCAATCCACTCATGGGGCGAAAATGGATCTCCCAGGCGGGTGTGAGAGAATTCATCAATCGTGGGAATTTCTCCCCGCTCAAGAATAATGCTCCCGAGAGTAATGTGCCTGCCTAAATCTCCATCCGAATTGAATAAGTAAGGTCCCATTGCCAGGCATCCCGCAAGAACACTGATAAAAATTACAGTTGGGAGGAAATACGAAAAATATTTATCAGGCTGGTTCGATGATTTTTTCATGGATTGACTTCAACCGGAAATAGCAGGTCGCCTTCCTCAAGTCTGGTACTTAAGTTGTAAAAGATTAGATATTTACCAATACTCTGTTCATCCCAGGAGATCGCTTTGTCTGTGAGAATTCTCCTGATACTTTGATCAAGCTTTTGAAAATCATATGTGACCAGAGCCAACTTATCTGACTGTAATACTGCTTCTCGATATGGATCATACCGGTCATCTCGATCTGTATAACGAAAATCGCGATGATATGGAAGCCGTGGGGTAAATATGAGTTCCTCATCAGAATTGAATGCCAGTGGATAAGATAACCAGTAAGTTGTATATCCCCTTGTTTCGCCGTGCATTGTAAGGAAGTTCTGTACCTCAGGGAGTAAAGTATGATCTATCTCGGTGCCTGGCGCGAATTGGGTTGTTATTCCGGATTTAGAATTCTTCTCCGCCTGGATATTACCAGCGATTTGAAAAATCAAAACCAATGTTATCCAAACAATGAAGAATGATTTCTTTTTTTGATCCAGATATATAAAAATTCCGCCGGCAAGTACAGGCAGCAGAATATTGAATGGAAGAAAATACCTGCCCGAAGGGTCTACTCCAAATGGGGTCAGAATAAAAACAACAAACAAAATAATCAGTGGCGCATACAGAAGCAATCTGCCTGTGCGATTGGGTTGTGTCCTGCCTTGCAATAGAAAGAAAAACCACCCGATCAAAATGAGCGGTATCAAGGGAAGAACCAGCCATTCCACTGTCCAGGGAGGACGCAGCCCCAGGGCTGCCGGGATGCCAATAAAGGTGAAGCTGAATAAATGAGTAAGGGCTTTCGCAAAAAAGCTCCCCTGCTCAACTGCAATCGCGCTTCCACCCAGCTCTGTGAGGAGGTTTACAAACCCATTTTTGATTGCATAAATCCACCAGGGCAGCGCACCAACACTGATCCCCACAATTAACAAGGCAATCCCGATCCACAAATGCTTTGTTTTCTGAAATCTCTTAACAATCACCCATAAAGTCAAGATGCAAGCCGGTATAGTGAATATCAACGAAAAGCCAAATACCCAGACACCAAAACCGCTCAATAGACCGTCAGCGAATATGCGGATGTATTGTGTTCCTTGCATTCGATGGATCTGATGAGCAAAGATAATTGTCCAAACCCCAATAATCAACGCTTCAAGATATCCCCCCAGTGAGACTGTTGAATATAACAGCAGGTTTACAGGTGGAATCGCAAGCAGGAAAGTTGAAATCCAGGCTGCTCGGCTGGAGCGGAAAATTTCTCTGGATAACGAAAAAACCGAAATCACCAGACCAATCCAGAGAATGGTTTGGGAGATTCTCAGGCTGATAATTGTTGAACCGAACAGGTGAAAGAATACCGCACTCCAAATCGCATCCAGACTCCCCATGTAAGATTGACCGTAAAAAAAGGTGGGGATTTCTCCGGTCAGGATATGCCTCCCCATCAATCCAACAATAGCTTCATCGCTATTAAACGGAAATCTGCCTTTAATAATCCAGAACCAACGCAAAATCAAACCCGCTGTGTGCAGCAGGATAACCAGAATTGGAAATTGATATCTTTTATCGCTTGAAATGATCTTCATTAGATTAATTCTAGCCGGAATTGCTTTGTTGACAAATTTCATTCACAGTTGACTACTACGGTGTGAAAACACAATCGGCATTAAAATCTATTTATGTTGGATGTAAAGATAACCCGCTCAAATTTGCCGCTATTGGGAGTGATGATTGTTTATATTATTTTCTTCATTTCCGGTATATATCAGGTACCTTTTCACCCAGATGAAGCAACCCAGATCTGGATGAGCTCGGAAATATCCAACGATGCTTTTCCGGTCTCTGATCAGTTTTTTTCCACAAATCCGAAAGACCCCGATCGACAACATTATCGCCTGATCGATGCACCTCTTACCCGAACAGTAATTGGACTCGCCAACCGGATCTCCCGCCAGCCACCCCTTCCATCAGATTGGAATTGGTCTGCGAGTTGGCAGAAGAATGTTGATGCAGGCGCGTTACCCTCTCAGAAACAACTATTTATTTCCCGGTTTGCTGTATCAATTTGGGTTCCTATCGGGCTGGTGTTATTTTTCTTCACACTTCGCCGATTTTTGAATGTTCGAATAAGCATTACTTGCGTTATCCTGATGGCTCTTCAAGCCAGCTTTCTTCTTCATACTCGCCGGGCAATGGCGGAACCCTTATTGCTTGCTTTGTATCTTTTCATTATTTGGTTTTTATTCAAGCCTTTTTCCAACAGCAACCTGATCTATCTCTCCATTTGTTTGGGGTTGCTATTTCAAACCAAACAAACCAGTGTTCCTCTGATCATTTCAATTTGGTTGATTGTAATAATCACTGGATGGCGCAACTCCAGCTGGAGAGGTTTCCTCAAGGCACTTTTCATCCCCGTGAGTTTGATCGCATTCTGCCATTTTGCTTTAAACCCAATCATGTGGAAAGATCCTGTTCGCGTAATTGGAATAATGCTTCAGGAACGGCTCATGTTCAGCCAGGAACAATTCTCCCAGCTCCTTCAAGCAGGCAGCGGATTGGCTCTTCCCACAGCTCTGGATCGGATTGTCGGCTTGGTCGCGCAAATATTCTTCGCTCCTCCGGCGTATTTTGATATTGGTAATTACGCGGTACAGTTGGAAAATAGTATTAGTGCTTATCGGGAAAACATCTTTAATACCCTGCTTTCAGGCTGGCTTTGGGGTGGTTTACTTTTTATCGCAGTTTCCTTTGCCCTGACTATGACGCCACTTCTCTGGCAAAAAGGGAAAATTTCCTGGCTCTCACCACAGGTGACAACCATTATCATGTTGATCTTTCATGTATTATTTTATTTGATAGCACTTAACATAGGTTTTCAGCGGTATTATCTCCCTATTCTTCCCCTACTTTTTCTCCTGATTGCCCTCAATTTCAGCTTGATAAAACTGAAAAAAAAGCAGGGCTGAGTTTTCATCAGCCCTGCTTTTGTCTATATTGCTAAGTATTACTCTGCTTTAAGTTCTGGAGCTTTCTTCTTGCTCTGAGTGATTCCCCAGACAACCATAGCAGCCAAAATAACTGCGGCAACCAGAACGCCGATATTCAAACCATTCTCGCCCATCATGGGATACTTGACGATCACAGGTGCAGCCAACAGTGAAACCATGTTTACAACCTTGATCATCGGGTTCAATGCCGGTCCGGCAGTATCTTTCAATGGATCACCTACCGTGTCACCAACAACACCAGCTTTGTGACGTTCAGAACCCTTGCCGGTATTGGCAGCAAGATCCCGGGGTTCATCTTCAATCGATTTCTTGGCATTATCCCAGGCACCACCAGCATTGGACATAAATACAGCCAACAGCTGACCGGTGAGAATTACACCTGCCAGGAAACCGCCCAACGCTTCCACATCCAAAACCAAACCAACCAGCAGCGGCAAGGCAACAGAGATGGCTGCAAGAGGAACAAGTTCCTTTTGAGCGGAAGTGGTGGAGATGCTTACCACACGGGCATAATCTGGCTTGACTGTACCTTCCATAATGCCCTTGATCTTGAATTGATTGCGGACTTCGAAAACGATCTCAGCTGCAGCACGGGAGACAGCTTTGATGGATAACGCGCTGAAAAGCCAGGGTAGTGCACCACCCAGCAGGAAGCCGATGAAAACTTTGGTATCAGAAATACGGATGGAATCCATCACATTGGCAAGCTGCATCTGAATCTGAACGCGGCTGACATCAGTAATGAAAGATGCAAAGAGCGATACCGCAGCAATAACAGCGGATGCAATCGCGATACCCTTGGTGATTGCTTTTGTAGTATTACCAACAGCATCCAGGTCAGCCATGATCTGGCGGGCTTTCAGGGTATTCTCATCATCCATGCCATGCCAGGACATTTCACCAATACCATTGGCATTGTCAGAGATGGGTCCATATGAATCCATCGCCACATTATTGCCTGTATGGCTCAACATTCCAATACCGACCATTGCGACAGCGTAAAGAACATAAATCGCACCATCACCCTGATACAAAGCCAGGCTCATGATGAAGCTGATCGCGATTACAACCAGTGCCCACACGGAGGATTCCATACCAACAGACAAACCGGAAAGGATTAATGTGGCAGGACCGGTATCTGATGATTTGACAATCTCCTTGACTGGAGTTTTGCTGGTGGAAGTAAAGTACGAGGTTAAAGGATTGAATGCAACCGCCAGGCCGACACCGATAGTCGTCAGCAAGCCAAGCCGCCAATCCTGTGCGTACCAGAGGGCAACCACAAACGCCCAGATAACTGTGTTAACAGAAGAAACCTCGTAAGAGCGGAACATTGATTCTTCAGCATCATGTGCGCGCAGGAATTTGACAGGAATTTTTTCCCAAATCGGAACAGTAAAAGTACCGATAATGGAACTGATAACACCGATACCACGGATAATAAGTGGGAATACAATCCATTTCAGACTGTGGGTCGGATCGACCGCCATGAGTGCCAGACCGAGAATCAGCGCAGAGACAATGGTCACTTCATAACTCTCGAAAATATCTGCAGCCATACCTGCGCAGTCACCTACATTGTCACCAACCAGGTCGGCAACAACCGCAGCGTTGCGAGGATCGTCTTCGGGGATGTCTTTTTCAACTTTTCCAACCAGATCGGCGCCGACATCAGCAGCTTTGGTATAGATACCACCACCGACTCGCATAAATAGCGCGAGCAAGGTGCCGCCAAAACCGAAGCCTAACAAAGCATCGGGGGCTGCTTTACCGAAGATGATAAAGATTACTGTACCACCCAGAAGACCCAGACCATCAGTAAGCATACCCGTAACGGTACCGGCATAGTAAGCGATGGAAAGTGATTCATTAAACCCACGGCGAGCAGCAGATGCTGCGCGGACATTCGCCTCAATCGCCATGCGCATTCCCAGTTGACCTACGATCAAGGAGAAGGAGGCACCGAGAATGAACGCGATGGTTCGCCCGACTGCAATGATGATTTGGGTATTTTGAGGGAACTCTTCCTGAGCTTCCAGAGAAGGTGGAACAATATATACGCTCAGGAACAGGGCTACAGCCAGTAAAGCTATTGACGGTAAGATGGTTCTCAACTGGCGGTGCAAGTAGCTGTCTGCCCCAATCCGTATGGCGTTCCATACTTCCTGCATTTTTTCCGTGCCTTTGTCTTTCTTCAGCACGATGTTCTTTAGCAACCATGCATAGATCAAGCTGATAAAAGCCACAGCCAGAACAGCATAAATTGCTATCGATTCAAAAGAATTTAAACCATGACGACTAAGATCAAAAATATTCATACGCTCTCCTCATCCGTAATTTGTCCTAAATTATAAGGCAAAAATGAAAATTAGATTAAATTTTCTAATGATTATTGTCCTTTCATGACA
>CAZRKL010000089.1:0-10928 GCA_964600595.1 uncultured Leptolinea sp. | reverse complement strand
TTTCCTGTGGCAGTCAATGGCATGGAATCCGATGATGCGCTATACGCTGCCGGTGTACCCCACGCTGGTAATCATCGGTGCGTGGGCAGTCATCCGCCTGTGGGAATGGCGGCAAAAACCTACGCAAGATACTGAAGCAGCACCCAAAGCCAGCCGGGTGGCAAGGCTGGCGGCTGTCATCATCGGTTTGGGTGTGCTTGCCGGCACCGCGGGCTGGGGATACGCGTTCACACGCATCTATACCCGTCCGGTTACCCGGGTGGAAGCCAGCCGCTGGATTTACCAGAATATTCCGGGTCCGATCACCCTGACGATTGATACAGCGCAGGGTGAGTACAAGCAGCCCATTCCATACCCTTCGGGGATCGTAATCACCCCGGAGAACCCGTTGGAATATGATTTCAACGGGATTAAAGACGGCAATATGAAGTCTGTCAGCTTCTTCCGCCTCATGGATGGATCAGCCATCGAGGGAGAGAAGACACTTACAGTCTCCATCTGGGATGTGGAAACCAATACCCAGATCACCCAGACGAGCATCCGGTCAGACTTTTTGACCATGGATGATTTCAGGGGGAGCGGGTATACTGCTGATTTTGAACAGGCGGTAAAGATTCAGAAGGATAAACGCTACCGGATTGGGCTGCATGTAACCAGCGGCAGCGCCGCGCTGATCGTCACACGTGTATCCCCCGCGAACGAATCAGACTGGGATGATGGTCTGCCTTTAAGAATCGACAACTACGACGGCTATGGCGGTATCTTCAGCAACGGGCTCAATTTCCAGATGTACTGGGATGACAACGAAGAGAAGCGGGACCGCTTTATCAGCACACTTAATAATTCAGATTACATTTTCATCAGTTCCAACCGGCAGTGGGGCACCACCACCCGGGTTCCGGAACGGTATCCGATGACTACAGCATTTTACCGGGCGCTGGTTGGCTGCCCCGCGGAAGCGGATCTGCTGGTTTGTTACGCCAACGCTCAACCCGGGATGTTCAAGAGTCAGCTCGGGTTTGAACTGGTTAAAGTATTCCAATCCAACCCGTCTATTGGTAACTGGGAGCGGAACGACCAGCTTGCTGAAGAAGCATTCACCGTGTACGACCATCCGAAAGTATTCATCTTTAAGAAAGCTGCCACGTATGATCCCGTACAAATCCGGGAGTTCTTTGAAGCCATCGACCTCTCAATGGTGATCCATACTCCGCTGAATGAAGTACCCTTTCACCCGCAAACCTTAATGCTGCCGGAGAACCGGCTGGCAGGGCAGCGTGCAGGCGGAACCTGGAGTGAGTTATTTGATTGGAACGCCATCCAGAACAAATTCCCCGGGGTGGGTGTCGTCATCTGGTACCTGGCGGTATTGCTGCTCGGATGGATCAGCCTGCCGGCGATGATGCTGGCTTTCCCAGGATTACAAGACCGCGGGTATGGTTTTGCCCGTATGGCAAGTTTACTGATTGTGGCGCTGATCACCTGGTGGGCAGGCTCGAGTGGGATTGCCATTACCAGTGTATCCATTTCAGCGGTGGTCCTTATCTGGTTGATAATCAACCTGGCGTTAGCCTATTTTACCCGTCAGGATCTCAGGCAGTATCTTCGCGACACATGGAAGCAGATCCTCGCCGCGGAGGCGGTATTCCTGGTATTTTTTGCGCTCATGCTGCTGGTACGAATTGGCAACCCGGATCTCTGGCATCCATACAAGGGTGGCGAAAAACCGATGGATTTCGCCTACCTGAACGCGGTAATCAAGAGCACCACCTTCCCGCCATACGACCCCTGGTTTGCCGGCGGATATATCAATTACTACTATTACGGATTTGTGATTGTAGGCTTGCTGGTGAAATGGCTGGGTGTTGTCCCTGCGATCGCGTACAACTTCATCCTCCCCACTCTGTTTGGCATGTTAGCTACCGGCGCGTTTACCATCATCTCCACGATTGTGTATAAATCCACCCCTGTGAGTGAAGATGGAAGAAAACCATTCTGGCAAGCTCTTATGCTGGGGGTTGCCGGGGCTGTATTCACCGCGCTCATGGGCAACCTGGGCACCGTCCGGATGATCTGGCGGGCGCTGCAACGACTGGGTGCTCCAGATGGCGATATCAGCGGTGTGGGTTTCATCACCCGCATGGTCTGGACGGTGAAAGGATTTGGCGAGATGCTCCAGGGAAACGGCTTGCCGCTATATCCGGGAGACTGGTACTGGATCCCGAGCCGGGCGATCCCCTCCATCAACGACATTGAACCGATCACTGAGTTCCCGGCTTTCACCTTCCTGTACGCCGACCTACACGCGCATATGATCGCGCTGCCCATCTCGATGCTGGTGATCGGCTGGATTGTATCGCTGATCTTTACCCGCGGAAAATGGTCCAATGACGCTGGGAAATTTGGCATTCTGGGAATGGTAATCAGCCTGTTCATTGGGGGAACTGCCGTGGGCGCATTACGCCCCACCAATACCTGGGATTTCCCTGTATACCTGGCTCTCTCCATCATCGCGATTCTATACACCTTACTGCGGTATCGTGACTCATTTGAAATCCACACAGCAGACGGCAGGAATAAAAATTACTGGGTAAGCAGGCTGGCAGTATTCATTGCTCTGCCCTTGCTGGCTTTTGCTTTGTATCATCCCTTCTCCGCCTGGTATGGAGCAGCTTACACCTCGGTGGATCTCTGGAATGGCGATACTACACCATCGTGGTCCTACCTGACCCATTGGGGCGTATTCCTCTTCTTTATCGTCAGTTGGTTGATTCAAGAAACCATCGACTGGATGGCAGACACACCGCTGCGGGTACTGGCGCGCTATCGATCGCGGTTCTTTTGGTATTCATTGATTCCCGTACTGCTGATCATGTTCATCATCGGTTTCCTGATATTCCAGGCATATATCGCCTGGATCGCGCTAACCATAGCATTATGGGCACTGATTTTGATTCTGCGTAGAGATCAACCAGACATCAAGCGTATGTTCCTGTTCTTCGTGGGCACAAGCATGGTGCTGACCCTGTTTGTGGAAGTGGTCGTGCTTGTTGGAGACATCGGCAGGATGAATACCGTGTTCAAGTTCTATCTGCAGGTATGGACACTTCTCTCTTTGACCTCGGCTGCTGCAGTCTTTTGGTTGGTTCGTGGAATGCCGCAATGGAATAAAGCAATCGTCAAACCATTCCAGAGTGTTGCCTGGCTGCTGGTGGGTTCAGCCATGCTGTTCCCCCTGTTGGCTGGTGCAGATAAGATCCGCGACCGGATGGTGGAAGGATCCAAACCGGGTCTGGATGGCATGCAGTATATGATCGGCGCCACCTATATGGAGCACAATATTAATAACAACGAAACGATGGTGATGCAGCTTGAACAGGATTATCACGCCATCCAGTGGATGCTCCAGAATGTAAAAGGATCACCGGTGATCGTGGAGGGAACCGTAACAGAGTACCGTTGGGGCTCCCGTTACAGCATCAACACCGGGCTGCCGGCAGTGGTCGGCTGGAACTGGCATCAGCGTCAGCAGCGGGCTGTCAACCCATCTGAGTGGGTGACGGCACGCGTGGCTGAGGTGGATACCTTCTACATCACATCCAGCATTGATGAAGCGCTCAACTTTATCCGCAAATATAATGTGGAATACATTATCCTCGGACAGATGGAACAGGCAATATATCCGCTTTCTGGCTTGGCGAAATTCTACGAGTATGAAGGCGTTCACTGGAATCCAGTCTATACTTATCAACAGACAACCATATACCAGGTGATCCGGTAGGGAGCAGGTATGGCGTATATCTATCACATAACAGATCAGGCTGGCTGGTTGCAGGCACTCGAAAAAGGTGTGTATAAACCTGAAGCTTATGATGCAGATGGATTTATCCACTTCTCGACCTTCGCCCAAGTAGCTGACACCGCCCGAAGATATTACTCTGGAAAAGCTGGATTGATTGTGCTTGAGGTAAACGATAGCGATGTTCAGGACTGCCTGCGTTTTGAAGCTGCCCCAACCGGCGAACTTTTCCCGCATGTTTACCGGATATTGCCCATCACATTCATTCAGGCAGTCTATCCGCTCATTCTGGCGCCGGATGGATCCTTTTCTTTTCCGGTTCCACCCGAACGGTTTGAAAGAGATTAGTAATGGTTGACTGGCTGATCTGGTATTTGCTGGTACTCATTATTGGCGTTTTGGCAATGCCACTGGCAGCCTGGCTGCTTCCGGCTCTTAAGGATAAGGGATACGCGTTCACCAAATCGTTGGGTTTGCTGTTTGCGGGCTTCATCTTCTGGCTGCTGGTCAACTTTAAGATTTTACAGAACAACTCTGGCGGAGTAATCATCAGCTTGTTGGTGGTGCTTGGCTGCAGCATCTGGGTCAGCATCAGAAACCCGGAGCTTACCTGGCGATCCCTGTTCAAATCACAAACCAAACTGATCCTTTTGGTTGAAATCCTTTACCTGCTGGCATTCGCGCTCATGGCGATCTGGCGGGCAGCCAACCCAAATATTTCCGGTACAGAAAAACCGATGGAACTGGCATTTATCAATGCCATATTAAAGTCGCCCACTTTCCCGCCGCAAGACCCCTGGCTTTCGGGATACGCCATCTCATACTACTATTTCGGTTATGTTCTGGTTGCCATGCTGATCCAGCTGGGTGGAATATCCAGCGGTGTGGGTTTCAACCTGGCGGTCTCCATGGTGTTTGCCATGACAGCGATAGGCGCATATGGCATTGTATTCAATGTCATACACGCCATTCCGCTCAAACGATGGCTCTCAAGGACTTCTGAAACGGCATCCGAAGAAGGAAAACCCCGCTACCTGCTGCCGTTATTCGCACCCCTGTTCACCTTAATCATCAGCAATGTTGAGGGTTTGCTGGAATTCCTGCATGCCCGGGGTTTATTCTGGACCAGATCAGCGGACGGAACCTTGATTTCTCCCTTCTGGAGCTGGCTGGATATCCAGGAATTGATCAGACCACCTATGGAGCCATTCTCGTGGGAGCCCAACCGTATCGGAGGCATTCTCTGGTGGCGGGCTTCGCGTGTTCTCTCTGATTACAGAATGTCAGGCAGCTGGGTGGAAGTGATCGATGAATTTCCATTTTTCTCCTTTCTCCTCTCCGATCTACATCCACACGTGCTGGCTTTACCGTTTGCCATGCTTGCACTGGCGTTAGCCCTCAATCTCATTCTCGGTGGAGCGCGGGGTGAGATCCACGCTGCAGATATTCATTTGCATTTTTCACCCAGGTACCTGGTGGCGGTGCCAATTCTTATTGGCGGGATGGCTTTCCTAAACACCTGGGATTTTCCAATCTATCTGGGCATTTTATTGCTCGCCTACCTGCTGATCCGCATCCAATCTGAGGGATGGAATAGAGATCGGATCGGGGAATTGCTGATCGCTGGTCTGGTGTTGGGAATCCTATCCGTTCTGTGTTACCTGCCTTTCTTTCTGGGATTCAAATCGCAAGCAGGCGGGGTCGTGCCCAGCCTGGTGTTTTATACACGGGGCGTGCATTACTGGGTGATGTTTGGGACACTGCTTATCCCCATTTTCCTGGGGTTGATTATCATTTCCAGAAAGGGTGCATCGCGAGGAAATATAGGTAAAGGTTTTCTGTATTCAGGGATTCTGCTGGGTGGGATTTCGTTGCTGGCTTTGTTCCTGAGCATTGTTGCACTCAATCTCAGTAATTGGGGAGCAGGGTTATCTGCGTCACCATCCCGATTTTTGTCTGATCTCGGAATTCGGATTGCCAATCTGGGCTTTCTATTTTCGGATTCACAAGGATTGTCTGGCGAACCGGCATTTTATGTGATCCTCGAAGCGCTGGTAAAGAGGTTGCAGGCTCCCGGTACCTGGCTCACGGTGCTGATACTTTTTGGAGTGGCATTTGGTTTGCTGAATGCCATTCTGGATCTGTCTAAAAATAAAACAGGCAAATCTGTAAAGACAGAAAAACAGGAAGCTGGCATCGATTTATCTTCCAACCCCATATTCTTCTGGGTCCTCCTCATTGTATCTGGGGCTTTGATTACGATCATCCCTGAATTTGTATATTTGCGGGATCAATTTGGCACCCGCATGAACACGATCTTCAAATTCTATTATCAGGGTTGGGTGCTCTGGAGTCTGGCTGCATCCATCGGGGTCATTCTAATGCTGCAAAAGACTTCGACCTGGTCAAACTGGATCAAATCGATAGTCGTGGTTGTTACCATTTTGATTGGCTTGTGTTACCCCGTTTTCGGAATTCGGGATACATTTGGAGCAAAAAATCTAAGCGACCTGACTCTGGATGGTACCGAGTATCTGGGTTTATATCAACCGGATGAGTACGCTGCCATGCAGTGGCTCTACGATGCTCCTGCGGGTGTCATTGCAGAATCAGTGGGAGGGAGTTATAGCGCCCATGCCCGCATGTCTACCCATTCGGGGCATCAAAATATAATCGGCTGGACACCTCACGAGGGTCAATGGGGACGTGGTCCGGTGGAATTTGGCACCCGAATCGAAGATGTTGCCGAGCTATACCAGTCTAGAAACTGGCTTGAAGCACAAACCATTCTGGATCGATATGATGTCAGATATGTAGTTGTGGGTGATTATGAAAGAAGTCTTTATCAGGTGTTTGAACAAAAATTTATGAACAAGCTGCCTGTTCTCTTCCAGAACAATTCAGTAACCATATACGGTTACAATGGAAATGCCTATGAATAAGCTGATAAACCGATTGAATATCACATCTATTTTGATGGCAGCAGGCATACTGACTGGTATTTTTTTGCGCTTCTTTCAACTGGGATTTTCCCACCTTCTGGATCAGGAGGCAGTCTTAGCTATCCAATCTGCCGACCTGGCGCAGGGAAAAGTAACCGAGTTAGCGGGGTATCCCCTCTATCTCATCTTGACCACAATCATTACCTACCTTTTCGGACCATCCAACTTCCACGCACGGCTGATCCCTGCCCTTGCAGGCTGCGCCATCCTATTTGCGCCTGCCGTGCTGGGTAAAAATCAAAAACCCCTGGTGCGCATTTTGTTGACCTGGCTGATCGCACTCGAACCTGCGCTGATCGCCGGAACCCGCACCGCCCACAGTGATATGCTGAGCATGGTTCTGGTACTATCCCTTTGGGGCGCATGGAAGGCAGATAAAAAAGTGGTGTTTGGTATTCTGCTTGGACTGTTCCTTTTGTCCGGTCCAGGTTTTGTATTAGCTCTCTTATTTATCAGTCTCGCCTGGTTGATTATGAGTTGGAAGTGGAATGATGATGCTTTGATTAATCTCCGGCAGTTGTTACAGCGAAAACCAGTCTGGTTGAGTGCTTTGCTCACTGTTTTACTGGCAGGTACTTTTTTTCTGTTCATCCCATCGGGGCTGAATGCCTTTGGCAAAAGCATTTCCTCAATTTTCTCAAACGCTCTTTCACCAACCGGAGCCTCTTCTGTATTGATCCTGCTTGCGGCATGGATCCACTCACCCCTCGTGTGGATATTTGGAATCTGGGGAGGAGTTCGCAGTTGGATGGACAAGTCCAGAGGTGGTATAGCATTATTGATTATTGCCCTGTTGAATCTGATCATCCTGATTATCTTCCCGGGACGATCACCGCTTGGTCTGCTGTGGAGCAGTCTGCCGCTTGCATATCTGGCTGCTCATGAAATTGCCGGGCATTTTGAAGCAAGTCGTGAAGATATCCTCCCTGCCGGTGGAATTATGCTGCTGGTAACAGGTATCATCCTGTTTTTAATTCAAATATTTGGCCGGTTATCATCCGGCGCGGTAGATACGAATATTTTCTGGCTGGCGCTTGGCGGCGGAATTGTAATCCTGATTCTCACTGCTTTTCTGGCGGTACTGGGATGGTCTTTCAGGATCGCCGGATTTGGTTTTACGTGGGGATTGCTGATCTTGCTCGCGCTTAATTCAATATCCGCGTCTTTTCAGACGATTCAACCCGACACAAAAACTTTTGGCGTATTCTGGAAGAACGGGCAGGTTGCATCAGATCAGAGATTACTGGTAAATACAATTGAAGAGATTTCGCGCTGGCAAAGGGGCACTCCTGATGGATTGCAGATGGCTGTTGTTGGGGATTTGCCATCTTCACTCGAATGGGATCTTCGTAACCAACGCTTCCTCAAGGTAGTAAATGGACTGGGACCCGGTGAACAACCTCCCCTGGTATTAACCAAACAGGTCACCCAACCTGAGCTGGCATCTGCATACCGGGGTCAGGATTTTAATCTGAATTCCAGAATTAGTTTTACGACATTCGACACAATGGGATGGATTAAATGGTTATTGGTCCGATCTGCAGCCGCTCAAAATTCTGATACCTATATTCTCTGGGCTAGATCAGATATTTTTCCGGGTGGTGTAATGAATCCGGTAATTGAGGAAATGGAATTCGAATAACGCCACGTTTAACAACCATTCGTGTTATATAACCTGATTGGAGAATTAGCTCTTGGAAAAAAGAAAAGACATCATTGCCATGGATGGTCCTGCCGGTTCGGGCAAATCAACGGTATCTGCGATACTGGCAAAAGATCTCGGTTTTTTGTATTTCGACACCGGTGTGATGTATAGAGCAGTAACCCTTTACGCTCTTCAAGAAGGGGTAGATATCACTGACGAGGCTGGGGTGACCCATCTGGCAGAAAAGGCAGCCATTGATGTTCGAGATGCGTCAATTAATGATGGCCGGCAATATGATGTTTTGCTGAACAATCAGGATGTTACCTGGAAGATCAGAGAAAAGGCAGTTGAGGCACACGTTTCTCCTGTATCCACTTATGCGGGAGTGCGGAAGGCTATGACAGAACAACAACGCCGGATCGGTTTGCGAGGCAAGGTGGTGATGGTTGGAAGGGATATTGGTACTGTTGTGCTGCCTGAAGCCGGGGTAAAGATTTATCTGGATACTACTGTTGAAGAGCGTGCACGCAGGCGCGTGTTGGAATTGGAACAGCGCGGCACTCCCCTAAGCTATGAAGAAATATTGGCGAACCTGAAGAGTCGGGATGAAATTGACAGCAACCGGAAGGTTGCACCTCTGCGAGCCGCGGAAGACGCGCACCGGATTCTCACCGACGGCATGTCAATTCAAGAAGTTGTTAGCGCGATCAAATCTCTCTTATGAGCGAAAAATATTCCATATCAATTTGGAACCGCATATCCAGAAGTGTGCTGCTGAAAGCATTTCGTTTTCTTTTTGATATCCTGGCGGATGTGCGCTGTTCTGGCTTGGAAAAGATTCCGGTTGGTTCTACATACTTGATTGTCTTTAACCATGTATCGTTAATGGAAGCGCCCATACTGGTGAGTTACCTGCCGGAGCACCCTGAAATTCTGGGAGCTGTGGAAGTATGGAATAGACCTGGACAGGATCTATTGGCAAAAGCCTATGGCGGGATACCCATCCATCGTGGCGAGGTGGACCGCAATGCCATGAGAAAAATGCTTCAGGTTATTGAAGCCGGAAAACCGTTGATGGTGGCTCCTGAAGGAGGACGATCTCACCAACCGGGAATGCGCGCGGGAAAACCTGGGATCATTTTCGTAACCGAAAAATTTTCCATTCCGGTGGTTCCGATTGGGATGATTGGTACTACAGATGATTTCTTACCAAACTTGCTGAAACTTAAAAAACCCACGGTGGAAGTAATAGTTGGCGAACCTTTCCTGATTCCTGAAGATCTTGGTCAGGGAGAAAGCCGTTCTGTTTCTTATCAGAAAAAAGTGGATTATGTCATGTATAAAATTGCAGCATTATTACCAGAAGAGTACCGGGGAGTGTATCGGTAAAAGGATAAAAAATGAAAGAGCTTGTCGGGGGTTATCTCGGGTACACCGATTCGGAAATCGACGCCATCGGGGTCAAATTACAGCAAATTGGTTTGGGATTTCCCTGGAAAAATCTTGATCATAAAACTTTGCAGGGAGATTCATCATCTACCCTGTTTTTCATTTTATGCAAGCGTGAATACCTGGATAGGGTAAAAGGGTACTACGAGACAATTCCTATTTTACAAAAATGGATGGATGATTACTCAACCAGTGATCAGAGTAATACTTATTATTACCAAACCGACGATGATCTACTAACCCAGATACGTTTGATCCATCACTTGAGTCAATCGAAAGAAAAGTATCGCTCCAGACTTGGAAATTCTGAATTACGCCTAAAACAACTACAAAGAATGTTTGAGGTATCTCCTGAAGGAATAGCAGTAACAGATATCCGGGGAAATTTCATTGCAGTCAACCAATTGGCTGCAATTATTTTTGGATATGATTCTCCTGCCGATGTCATCGGAAAGAATATTCTTGATGTTGTCCACCCAGCTGATCACGTTAACGCGTATAAAATTCGCGAAATAGCAGTAAGCGAGGGTATTGCCCGTGACCAAAATTTGAACTATATACATCCTGACAATTCAATAGTTTCTGTTACCCTCACCCTATCAGTATTGAAAGATACGTCGGGTAACCCATTTGGTTTTATTGGAGTATCCAGAGGAATCAGTGAGTGGCGGGATGAGGGGAGTGCCGACCAAAAGAATTATCCTGAGAAAGCAGATCGGGCAAGGATTCGTTCCGAAGAATTGCGCCTGGCGTATTCTAATCTCCGGCTGGAGGCTGCAAACCGCAGAATGGTTGAAGCCAATCGGGATTTCTTAATGGAAGTTTTGGAGAACACACCGGATATTGTGGTATTTGCGGATGACAATTTTAAAATCCGTTATATCAATAAGGCGGGATTAGACCTGATTGGGGTATCCAGCTTGGAAGAGTTGCTTGATGTGACAGTCTATGATGTTCTTGGTGAGACCGAGAAAACGAATGTCATTGAGAAAACCATTCCTCAGATTTTGGACACTGGAATTTGGAAAGGTGA
>CAZRKL010000088.1:0-10932 GCA_964600595.1 uncultured Leptolinea sp. | reverse complement strand
GAAATCATCCGCGTGCGTACAGAAGGGGTAGGTATCTTATCCGCGGAAGATGCCGTAACCAACAGCGCCACCGGACCTTTGCTGCGGGCTTCAGGCATTCCGTTTGACCTTCGTAAAGCGGACCCATATTCCATCTACGACCGGTTTGATTTTGATGTTTGCGTTCGATATCACGGTGATATTTTTGACCGGTATATGCTGCGTATGGATGAGATCCGTCAGAGCATCAGGATTCTGGAGCAGGCGCTTCGTGATATCCCGGAAGGTCCAGTGATGACGGGCAAACCCACCTATCAGGCGCGTGTCCCGGCAGGGGAATCGTACGGCAGGGTTGAGAGTCCCAAGGGTGAGCTGGGTTACTACGTTGTGTCAAATGGAAAACCTAATCCAGCAAGATATCACGTGAGGGCTCCAACTTTTATTAATCTGACCAGCCTTGCAGGGATGTGTATCGGAAATAAGGTGGCGGATGTTGTTTCAATTCTTGGTTCCATTGATATTGTTCTCGGCGAAGTGGATCGCTAAAGGAGCGTCGACATGTATGGATTTGGTATTTTGAAAGGTTTAACAGTTACGCTCAAACACTTTGTTGAATCATATCTGGATGATATTCGCAAAGGGAAAAAGCGCTACCACACCCCAGAAGGAATAGCATATCGCAGCAGCGCAGAAGTTACAGGTGTGTTTTCAATTCAGTATCCTGAAGAGAAAAGCCCGGTACCGGAGGAATTCAGGTACATCCCATTTTTGGTATATGAGACTGCTGAAGATGGCAGCCGCAAAATGCGCTGCACCAGTTGTGGAATTTGCGCTAAAGCCTGTCCGCCACAATGCATCTGGATCACCCGCTCTGTCGATCCGGAAACAGGGAAACCCATTCCAACTCCGGCTGAATTCTATATCGATGTCGATATCTGCATGAATTGCGGTTTCTGCGCAGAGTATTGTCCATTTGACGCTATCCGCATGGACCACGATTATGAGATCGCTTCGTTCGACAGATTCAAGCATCATATTTATGACCTCAACAAGCTGGCAAAACCAGTTGAGTATTATGCTCAGATTCGACCGACCAGTTACCGGATGGAAGAAGAAGCGAAAGCTGCCAAAGCTGCTGCCAAACAGGCAGCTGCCCAATAGGCAGGTTGAATCATGTACAACGACGACACTGAAATCCTGTTCCCATCTCGCGTAATTCCATCCCTACATGGAATGCATGGCAGTACGTGGGATGAATTAATAAATCAAGTTATAGCGTCGGGTGAGACTTCACAAGACCATATCGCATTTGTCTTAATGATGGTAAAACTGGGAGGATGTGTATCCTGCAATGCTGATTCCTTCCGTGCCATGAAGGGATGTACACAGTGCGCCCGACAGACAATAAAACGCTATCGTGGCGATGATCAGGAATTATTGCATCAATACGAAGAAGCCCTCTCCGAAACCAAGCAATACCTGCCAAAAAATCAGTAACACTGTAGATATTGAGGTACTTATGTCGAAGACCACCATTACCCCGGACCAGGTACTAGAAGCACTATCCCATGTACAGGAGCCCGAACTACACAGAGACCTAGTGACTCTTAATATGATCAAAGATTTGGTCATTAAGGGGAATGTGGTCAGTTTCAAAATCAATCTAACCACCCCAGCCTGCCCGCTGCGTTCGCGTATGGAAAACGAATCGCGTACAGCGGTTATGGCAATTCCTGGAGTAAAAGAAGTACAGGTTGGCTTCACTTCCAACGTACCCACTGATGCGAGGATCAAAGAAAAGCTCCAACTACCTATCAGAAACGCAATAGCAGTTGGATCTGGAAAAGGTGGTGTTGGTAAAAGCACAGTTGCAGTTAATCTGGCGGTTGCACTGGCCAAAAAAGGTGCATGCGTGGGTTTATTGGATGCAGACATATACGGACCGAACATCCCGACCATGATGGGGGTGAATCATTTACCTGCACCAAAAGAAAAGAAAATGATCCCCGCAGAAGCGTATGGCGTAAAACTGATGTCCATTGGTTTTCTGGTCCGCCCCGGGCAAGCGATGATTTGGCGTGGTCCCATGCTTCATTCTGCCATTGGGCAGTTCTTGCGTGATGTTGATTGGGGAGAGCTGGATTACCTGATTGTTGACCTGCCCCCGGGTACAGGTGATGCGCAGATCAGTCTCGCTCAGACCATCCCCTTATCTGGCGGGATTATTGTCACACTGCCCCAAAAAGTATCGGTAGAAGATGCCTCTCGGGCAGTAGAAATGTACCGCGCGTTACAAGTGCCCGTCCTGGGTGTGATTGAGAATATGAGCTTCCTTGAACTTCCAGATGGAAAGATTATGGAAGTATTTGGATCTGGTGGAGGTGAAACTCTTGCCAGGGAATCAAGTATTCCTTTCCTTGGAAAAATTCCCATGTTACCTGCTGTTCGTGAGGGCGGGGACCGCGGTGAACCGATTGTCGCGGTAATGCCAGATTCTTCTGCGGCAAAAGCGCTGATGGCGATCAGTGAACAAGTGGCAGCTCAGGTCAGCGTGACAACGATCCGGGCTGGATGAAACTGCGGGCGTGATATAATCTCACCTATGGAACCCATTATTGTTAGTATCAGGTTTAATCCTGTCGGAAAAACATATCATTTTGATGCTTCAAAAATACCAGATTTAGAACCTGGTGAATATGCCATTGTCGAAACAAGCCGTGGAATGCAGTTGGGGCAAGTTGTTGAACGCATCTCAGATCCTACTCCGCCACCAGAAGGCACCTGGAAACAGGTGGATAGACGGGCAACACCTCGCGATCTGGTTATGCGCCAGAGTTGGCAGGTAAAAGAAGCAGAAGTATTGTTGAAAGCCCAGCAACGTGCAACTGAAATGCGCCTTCACGGAATAAAAATAGTCTCCGTTGAGTACAGTTTTGACGGATCGCGCCTGATTATTCAATTCAGTTCAGAAGCTGAAGAAAAGATAGAACTGAAGGGATTGCGTTCTGACCTGCAGAAGCAATTCTCTCCAACGCAGGTGGAGTTGCGCCAGATAGGACCGCGTGATGTAGCAAAATTAATGTGCGGTATGGGCGCTTGCGGAATGGAAAAGAGATGTTGCTCAGGATTCTTAACTGAGTTTAGTTCGATATCCATTCGCATGGCAAAAGATCAGGGTATTTCACTCACACCAGCGGAAATAACCGGAATGTGCGGGAGATTACGCTGCTGCTTAATCTATGAATACGAACACTACTGTGAATTACGCGCCAGCCTGCCCAAGAGAAATAAACGGGTGATGACTCCCCACGGTGAAGGTAAAGTGTTGGATGTGATTCCACTCCGGCAGCGGGTCATCGTTGATATCCCCAATATGGGCGTCCGTGAATTGGGCAAGGATGAAGTGCAGCTGATCCAGGATACTGGCTCCCAACCTCATCCTAAAACCGCAAACCAATCTCAACCTGAACAATCTGAAGAAGAATGACATTTACCATATTACAGCCCGAAGGTTGGCAAACTCCGAAAAAAATTCTTGTAATTCTGGCTCATCCTGATGATCCAGAATTTTTCATTGGGGGGAGTATATTCCGCTGGATAAAAGCCGGGCATCAAGTGGATTACTGCCTGCTTACCCGAGGTGATAAAGGAAGCGATGATATTGAATTATCTGCAGAGCAAATTATGGAAACTCGGATGCAGGAACAACGCAAGGCGGCGGATGTCCTGGGTGTTGAGCAGGTAATTTTTCTGAAAGAGTTGGATGGATTTTTGAATTTTAATGAGAGCATCCAAAAACAGGTTGTCAGGGTAATTCGGCAGGTCAAACCCGCAATTGTGGTTTCCTGTGATCCTCAAAATTACTGTCTTCGAGGATTGTATATCAACCATTCTGATCATCGCGAGGCAGGTGAAATCACATTAAGATCAGTTTTTCCTGCTTCCGGGAATGTACATTATTTTCCAGAATTGTTCCGTGATGAGGGTTTGTCTCCGCACTCACCCGAAGAGGTTTGGTTGGCTTTTCCGGTTGAGGCAAATGTTACCCTTGATGTTACTGAACACTGGCGCATTCGAATGGATGCTATCAAACAGCATGCCAGCCAGATAGGTGATCCGCTGGATATGGAAGCAAAACAGTTGATGCGAAGAACATTAGACAGCACGCTGGAATCACCCCGATTTGAAGATCAATATAAACGGCTTTATAAGCGCTAATTCCAAATAAATCACAATCCTCATATCAGAATTCTACGAATGTCATAATGGTTCCTATTTGACTTGACCCAAATAGTGGTACATGCTATACTTTAATCGGCTAATTAATCTGATTAATCATATTTATATATCTATGAAGAATCCGCTCTCCAGTAACCATCAATTATCTCCATTTATGCAATATTTAGCATCCTTGCCTCAGCAAGGTACAGTTCGTATTCCTCCCCTGACAGAATTAAGCAGGGTGCTTGGCATATCCATTGCCAGCCTTCGTGAGCAGATGGAAGTGGCGCGGACAATGGGAATTATCGAAGTGCATCCCAGAACGGGTATCCAGCGTCTACCGTTTACTTTTGTCCACGCTGCTGCAAGCAGCCTGGCATATAGTGTAGCCTGTGATGAAGAAAACTTTTCCCGTTACGCAGATTTCCGCAAACATGTGGAATCTGCTTATTGGAGACAGGCAGTTAGTTTGCTGACTGAGGAGGATATCCATAAGCTCAAAAGGCTGGTGCATAAGGCACAGGATAAACTAAACAGAAAACCACCCCAAATTCCTCATGAAGAACACAAAGAATTGCATCTATCCATCTACCACCGGCTGAATAATCCATTTGTTAGTGGCGTGCTAGAGGCGTACTGGTTGTTGTATGAAGATACCGGATTGGCAGTTTTTCTGGATCTATCCTATCTGGAACAGGTTTGGCTGTATCACCAGAAAATGGTGGAGGCAATAGCTGCAGGTGATCTGGACCAAGGCTACAAATATTTCCTGGAACACATGGAAATGCTCTCACAACGGACGTTAAAAGATAAACGTCACCGGTTTGAATAATTTCAAAAATTCTAATGGAGTGATACATGGCTCAATCTGGTTCGATCCCCAAAATACCTGATCGGATTAATGATTTCTGCATCACGTTTGCCACTGTCAATGGCTCAGGCAGTCAAACAGCAAATATGACCATCATGCGCGCGATGTTTAAAATGGGCATCCCCGTATCAGGGAAAAACAGGTTCCCATCAAATATTCAGGGATTACCAACATGGTACAGCATCCGCGTATCCAAAGATGGGTATATCGGCCGGATCGAAGATGATGACATCCTTGTAGCCATGAACCCCGCCTCATTTGTAAAGGATATGGAATACCTTTGCCCGGGTGGGGTTTTGTTTTACCCTGATGATATAAAAACTCCCATCACGCGTGATGATATTTATGTTTACCCAATGCCGGTAAAGAAAATTGCCCGAGAAGCAGATATTCAGCCGGCTTTGCGAGATTACATCGCCAACATGGTGTATGTGGGTGTGGTTGCCCAAATTCTGGGTATAGACTTAACGAAGATTTATGACGCGCTGGACTTCCATTTCAAGGGTAAGCAAAAAGCAATTGACTCGAATTTCAATGTAGTCAAGGCTGCTTCAGACTGGGCGAAAGAAAACCTGGTTAAAGAAGATCATTTCTTCGTTGAGCCGATGAAACCTCTCGAAGGTTATATCATGGCGGATGGTAATACCGCGGGGGCACTTGGATCCATTTTTGGCGGAATTCAATTCTCGGCATGGTATCCCATAACACCCGCTTCAACTTTACCGGAAGCATTGAATGAGTATTTGCCACAATTCAGGATCGATCCCAACACCGGCAAGCAAACCTACGCAGTAATCCAGGCAGAAGATGAGTTGTCTGCCATTGGAATGGCAATTGGAGCCGGTTTTGCCGGATTGCGCGCGATGACAGCAACATCTGGTCCGGGGTTAAGCCTCATGTCGGAATACCTGGGTCTGGCGTTCTATTCAGAAGTTCCAGTGGTAGTCTGGAACATTCAGAGGGTTGGCCCAAGCACAGGTCTGCCCACCCGGACAGCCCAGGGAGATATGACCATGTCTTATTTCCTGAGTCATGGAGATACGCAATATGTCATGTTAATCCCAGGCACAGTGCAGGAATGTTTTGAATTTGGTTGGAAATCGTTTGATATTGCCGAGCGGCTCCAGACACCTGTGCTTGTAATGAGTGACCTGGACCTTGGCATGAACCAGTGGATGACCAAAAAGTTTGAATATCCAGACAAACCAATGGACCGTGGGAAAATCCTCTGGGAGGATGATCTGGAGAAAATAATCGATCAATGGGGTCGTTATAAAGATCTGGATGGCGACGGGATCCCGTACCGCACTGTTCCTGGAAATCAGCACCCGAAAGCTGCGTATTTTGCACGTGGTACCGGGCATGATGATTACGCCCAATATAGTGAGGAACCAGATGTATGGGAGAAAGGGATGGAGAGGTTGAAGTTGAAATTTGAGACTGCCCGAACCATGTTGCCAGAACCCATCCTGAGTTCAAATAATTCAAAAATTGGAATCATCTCATATGGATCTGCTGATCCGGCGGTGGTGGAAACTACTCATATTCTGGCTAAGAAGGGATTACCTGTTGATTATTTGAGAGTCAGAGCAATTCCCTTCAATAAACAAGTGCGGGAATTCCTCGAAACACATGACCGAATATATATCGCAGAAATGAACCGCGATGGTCAGATGGCTCAGATTCTTGGTATAGATAATCCTGACCTGGCATTCAAAATTATTCCACTGGCAAAAATGGATGGATTGCCGCTCTCAGCCAGATGGATTTCGGCTCAAATCTCCAAACAGGAGGAAAAATAATGACTCAGGCTCCAGCTGCAACGAATAATATTGGCCTTACCCGCGCAGATTACCGCGGCGCACAATCCACCCTCTGTCAGGGATGTGGTCACAACTCGGTTGGTAATCAAATCATTGCCGCCTGTTATGAGATGGGTTTGCGACCAGAAAAGGTAATTAAATTCAGCGGAATTGGTTGTTCCAGCAAGAGTCCTTTTTACTTCCTGAGTAGATCCTTCGGTTTTAATGGGGTGCACGGTCGCATGCCGTCATTGGCACAGGGTGCGATGTTTGCTGATCTTTCTCTCGAAGCGATAGGTTTAAGCGGCGATGGCGACACTGCCAGTATTGGCCTGGGTCAATTCAAACACATGGCTCGCCGAAATTTCCCTATTGTGTATATCGTGGAAAATAATGGTGTATATGGACTCACAAAAGGACAATTCTCGGCAACCGCCGAGAAGGGGTTGTCACTGAAAAAATACGGCACGAACCAATACCTTCCTGTGGATATTGCCATGGAAGCGTTAATTTCAAACGCATCTTTTGTTGCCCGTTCTTTTGCGGGAGATCCACGGCAGGTGAAGGAGTTGGTCAAGGCGGCAATCAGCCATAATGGAACAGCAGTGATAGATATTATCAGTCCTTGTGTCACATTCAATAACCAGGAAGGAACATTGCATTCATATACCTGGGGAAAAGATCGTGAAGCCCCATTGCATGAGATTTCCTACATTCCTCCCCGAGATGAAATCATGGTGGAAGATTTTGAGCAAGGTACCGTTCGCGAAGTTACCATGCATGATGGATCGATGATTCTTTTGAAAAAATTGGAACAGGATTATGATCCAACCGACAGATGGCAGGCGTTACGGATACTTGAAGAAGGTCACCATGAAAACTGGCTCGTAACTGGTTTGTTATATTTCGATCCTAACCGCCCCACTCTGTTCGATCTTTACAACTTGCCCGACCAACCGCTGAACCGCATGACAGAAAAAGACCTCCGCCCATCTCGTGAGGCGATTGAAAAGGTAAATGCCCTGATGTTCTAACCAAATGCAAGAAAAAAGTAAGAAGTAAACGGAAGAATCTGGATATTGACAGGTACTTCCGTTTGATTTTAAGAGGTCATGATATAATTTCTAGGTAGTAATCCAGTCTCTGCAGAAAGAAGGTACCAAGCGATATGGAAATAACAAAAAAACAATTCAAACATTGTGATCTGGTCAAGGCTTCAGGCAGAGTGGATAGCGCCACGGCTCCATTATTAGGTGACGCGATGAATGAAATTACAGGCGAAGGACGATTTAAAATTGTCCTGGATTGCGAAGAACTGGAGTTTCTTTCATCCGCAGGCATCTGGGTGTTGGTAAATACACAGAAAAACTGCAAGCGATACAATCGTGGAGAAGTAATCTTGGTGAATGTGCCCGAAAGAATTCTCTCTACCCTGGACCTTGCCGGGTTGGTTCCATTCTTCAGCATTTCGAATGATCTAACCGAAGCGGTGGGTAGCTTTTAACCATTAGGACGACATGACAGTTTATGCTGCATCAATGGATAACCTGGAGAGGATAAATCACCAGGTAGTCCTGTCTGCACGCGAAGCCGGTCTGAATGAAAAAGCGATTTATGATGTTGAAGTTGCGGTGGATGAAGCCTGCACCAATATCATTGAGCACTCCTACGCTGGATCAACATCTGGTGAAATTGAATGCATTTGCCAGGTAATGCCGAATGGATTGAAAATTCTCCTCCGTGATACAGGCTGCTATTTCAATCCAGACCGAATACCAACCCCCGATCTGCATACTCCATTAGCAAAACGGAAACCCCGTGGTTTGGGTTTATATTTTATGCGTAAGTTAATGGATGAAGTGCACTTTGATCCATGCGAAGGGCAGGGCACGCTCTTGACAATGGTTAAGCGTAAGGATAGTTAACCTTGAAAGAGTTGAATACTACAACAGAACACCACTCCCAATCAGACTGGAAAACATTTCTGAACATGGGTGAGATGCTGATGAAGCAGACGACCATTAAAGGTCAGTCTGACTTTATTGGTGAATACATCCATGCATTGGGTCCATATGAATCGGATATCTGGTTCACCGAAGGAATTTCACATATTCCCGGGTCACACAATGTTTCCTTGTTTCCTCCTACACCGCCCACCCCTTTGATGCAAAAAGCTGCGGAGGATAAACAAATATGTGTTATCGGCAAAGGTGGAAATCCGAAACAATACAAGGGCAGCGAATTACCATACATGGTGGCATTCCCTCTGGTTGTTCAGGATTTTCTACTCGGTTCGATCCAGATTGTTCGCACTGATAGCCAGCCATTGTCTATCTCTGAGGTTGAATTTTTTGATGGGCTCGCGGCGAACGCGGCTGTAGCCTTACAGATCTCACATCAAACCATCATAAAGAATTGGCGGCTTGAACAACTGGCATTGGTGCGAACAGTAAGCCAACAGATATCCAACCTGCCTAATCTGGACATTCTCTGCCAAAAAGTTACAAAATTAATAAGGGATACTTTCCATTACTATGCGGTGACCATTTTCACCATTAAACCAGGGACAAAGGAACTGGTTTTTAGAGCCTGCGCGGGTCCATTTGAAGATGGTGAAAGTCCGAAACCGGTTCTATCGGCGCAATACGGCAAAGGAATTATTGGAAGATCCGCCAGTGATGGTGAAGAAATGCTTGTGAATGATGTAACCCGGGAAAAGATTTTTGTTCCCAATCCGGATCTTCCTCATACACACTCAGAAGTTGCCTTTCCCCTCAAGGTAGAAGACCGTGTACTAGGGGTACTCGATATTCAGAGTGAGCATATCTATTCATTTCACGAAATGGATATGCGTGTCCTGCGCTCGTTAGCAGATAATATTGCCCTCGCGGTTGAGGGTACCCGATTATTCAGCGCAGCAAACCGGCGCGCAGAGCAATTGTCGATTGTATCTGAGGTTGGAAAAGCACTCTCATCCATCCTTGATTTTGATTTACTACTAAAACAAATTGTCAACCTCATCCATGACCGATTCGATTATCCTTTTGTCCACCTCTACCTCCTTCAAACCGAAAACAACCAGTTGGTTTTCAGAGCAGGCGCCGGGGAGCGGGCAGACATTCTGGAGAACATTGGATTGCAGTATGAATTAAATGATCCAGACGGCATCATTCCGTGGGTGGCACGCAATGGGGTTACGCTTCTGGCAAATGATGTTTCTTTTGAACCGCACTATCGGCCTTCCTCCATCTACCCGTCTGAAACAGCATCCGAGATGGCTGTACCTCTCCAATTTGGTAATGATATTCTGGGTGTTCTTGATATTCAGAGCGACCAGCCAGGGCAATTTGACCAATCCGATAAGCAATTATTTGAAACATTGGCTGATAACATCGGCATCGCGATCCGTAACTCCATCTTATACAATTCTGAGCGCTGGAGAAGACAGGCAGCAGACAGTTTGCGTGAGGTGGCAGGACTCCTTTCCTCCAACATTGCCCTTGAAAAATTAATGGATATTATTCTCCAGGAATTGGAGCAAATTCTCCCATGCGACGCAGCCGCCATCTGGTTGGTAGATGGAGATTCGGTCAACACCAGTGGAGAAATGAAACTGAAATTGGCGGCGGCACATGGAGCAAAAGCTGAAAAAATTAAGAAAATATGTTGTGATGAACCACTCTGTATCGATTGGTTAAATCTGGCATTAGATCAAACAGCGCCAACCGTACGAGCTCCGCAGAATCCCTATGGTCCCCTGGGGAAGGCGATGGATTTTTCACATGATTACTCGTCCATCGCTGCTCCCATGATGGTTGGTGAAGTACCGGTAGGAATCATAACCCTGGCTCATCATACATCTGGCCGTTATGGACAGGAATCCATTCAACTGACATCTGCTTTTGCCAGTTACGCCGCAGTTGCCATTCAAAACACCCGTTTGTACGCTTCTGCACAGGAACAGGCATGGATTGCGACTGTATTGCTTCAGGTAGCTGAAGCGACCCAATCCATATCCACAGTAGATGAATTACTCCAGGCAGTGGTCAGGCTGACCCC
>CAZRKL010000087.1:0-11010 GCA_964600595.1 uncultured Leptolinea sp. | reverse complement strand
GTTTCGGGTTCATCATGGTTCCCTTTTTTGAGGACGATTTCTTCACCCTCAGCCAGGTCGACCATAATGGTATCGCCATCCTCAAATTCACCGGATAAGAGCGCATCTGAGAGGGGATCTTCCACATACTGCTGGATCACCCGCCGCAGCGGACGCGCACCCATATCAGGGTCATACCCCAATTCGCCCATCTTATTCAGGGCAACCGGTGTGGAATGGAGCACAATCTCATGTTCCTGCAGGCGGACAGCCACCTTATCCAGTTCGAGCTTGACGATTTGTTGAATATTATCCCGGTTCAGCGCCCGGAAGACGATCACCGCATCCAGACGGTTGATAAATTCAGGTCGGAAAACACGCTTGAGCGAATCCATCAACTTTTTGCGCATTTCATCATATTCTTGCCGCTCCTCCACCAACTCATCGCGCTGGATGGAGAAGCCGAAAGCGCCCTGCCGTTTAATCATGTCTGCGCCGATGTTGGATGTCATCACAATGATGGCGTTGCGGAAATCCACTTTATGTCCGCGCGCATCTGAGAGCTGACCTTCTTCCATGATCTGCAGCAGCATATTATGCGCCTCTGGGTGCGCTTTTTCTATTTCATCGAAAACAACAATAGAGTAGGGTCGTCTGCGCAGCGCTTCAGTAAGCTGCCCGGCATCCTCGTACCCCACGTACCCGGGAGGTGCGCCCACCAGGCGGCTGACGGAGTGACGCTCCATAAATTCCGACATATCCAATTGGATAAGGGCTTCTTCGCTGCCAAACAGAAAGCGCGCCAGCGCCTTGGTCAGTTCAGTTTTGCCGACACCAGTTGGACCCAGGAAAATGAACGAGCCAATCGGTCGGCGCGGGTCTTTCAACCCGGCGCGTGCGCGCCGGACCGCCTTTGAGATGGCGGTGATGGCTTCATCCTGCCCGATGATGTGTGACCGCAGGTCTTCTTCCATCTGCAGCAGGCGCGCAGATTCCTCCTGCGCGATCTGCATCACCGGCACACCCGTCCACATGGAAACCAACTCTGCAATATCCTCTTCAGACACGATCGGAGATGTCTCTGGATCCCAGGTGGTCTTCAACTTTTCCACCTGCTGCACCAGCCCATCTTCACGTTCTGCAAGTTCAATCAACTCATCGTTTTGCCCATTTTCTTCAGCGAGTGTGCGCTGTTTTCGAATTTCCTTGATCTGACTGATCAGATCTTTGAAAATTTGCGCGGAGGCACTCTTATACATGCGCACCCGGGAGGATGATTCATCCACCAGGTCGATGGCTTTATCGGGCAGGAACCTTTCGGTTACATAGCGGGATGAGAGCCGAGCCGCGGCTTCGAGAGCGGCATCACTGATACGCAGTTTGTGATGCTCTTCATATTTGCCTCGGATACCGCGCAGAATCTGGATGGTCTCATCGACGGTGGGTTCGTTTACCACAATCGGCTGGAAACGCCGCTCAAGTGCGGCATCGCTTTCTATGTGTTTGCGGTATTCCTCCAGCGTGGTGGCGCCGATCACCTGCAGCTCGCCGCGTGAGAGGGCGGGTTTGAGGATATTGGCAGCATCCACCGAGGAACCGGCGGAGCCAGCCCCAACCAGCATGTGAACCTCATCGATAAAGAGGATCGCACCACTGGCTTTGAGCTCGTCAATGACCCGCTTCAGGCGCTCTTCAAACTGCCCGCGGTACATGGTGCCCGCCACCAGAGAACCCACATCCAGCTGCAGTACGCGTTTATCCAGCAGCAGGGCGGGCACATCCCCAGAGATGATGCGCTGGGCAAGCCCTTCCACAATGGCGGTCTTTCCCACACCGGGTTCGCCGATGAGGGCAGGGTTGTTCTTATTGCGCCGGGCAAGGATTTGAATGACGCGCTCGATTTCCATCTGCCTGCCAATGACCGGATCCAGATTGCCTTCCTCCGCTTTGGAGGTCAGGTCCACAGCCAGTTGGTCGACCAGCGGCGTCTTCGATTTGGATGATTTTTCTTCTTCCTTTTTTGTGGATGGAGTCTTTGCCGGCTGACCGGGACCCACGGCGGCGGAACTGCTTTCTTGCAGCACCCGGCGTGTTTGACGGCGGATTTGTTCCGGGGTGACCCCCAACCGCTTCAGCATTTCCATGGCCAGCCCGTTATTGGCGTTAACCAACCCCAGCAGCAGATGTTCCGTGCCGATATAATGATGCCCCATGCGGCGGGCTTCTTCGATTGCAGCTTCGAGTACCATCTGGGTATCATCTCCCAGCTCGATCTGCCCGGTATAGATGGGTGTAGAGTCGGATATCTTGCCAAGCACATCCCGCACCCGCTCTTCTTCCAGGCCCAGATCACGCAATACCCGGCTGGCAACCCCGCCATCTTCCAGTAATAAACCCAGCAACAGATGCTCGGTTCCAATTTTGTCATGAGAAGCTTTTTCAGCTTCCTGATGCGCCAGGCTTAAGACACGTCTTGCCCGCGCCGTAAACCTTTCCATACCAGCCATATTTACCTCCAATACCCGAGCCACAAGAGTGGTCGGGCGAACGCTTCGCCAATAATGATTTCGATACAGCAGGAGAGCATATTCCAGCCCCCCTGCTGATGCTTATCTCAACACCATTCTACCTTAAATCAGACCGCTCTGTTCGGAATCAATGAAGATGTATAAGAGATGTCTAAGCAATCAATCTGAATTATTTTACGATACCTGATGCAGCAAAGTTCTCAGAGAAATTTCTGTTACAGAAATTATTCGCTGTTATTTTGCACAGCTAATAATTCTTCCATCACCACGATTTCGCGTTGTACCCAGCGGGGTGGGATCTTTGACGGCGAAGCCGCCACTACCCGATTCGCCGCCAGGGCAGATTCCAGCGTCATCCACACCGGCTGAATGCATAATTTCTGCTCATACCCATCCAGGCGCTGCGTCTGAAAAGGTTTTTCGGGGTTGATCCGGCAGAAATAATAGTAAGAGACCATGCGGAACAGGTCAAACTGCTCTTCCTGCGGCAGGTCATATTCAATGGTTTTACCATAATCGCCGCTGATCTCGGTCAGATCTACACCGCATTCTTCACGCAGCTCGCGCAGCAGGGCAGTGTGCAAGCGCTCACCCGGCTTCACCCCGCCGCCGGGGAACTTATAATCGCCATCCACCGGGGAATGAATCAAGAGGAATTTATCAGCATGCCGGATGATCCCGCGCACTGCTTCGCGATGGAATATTCTGCCATCGGGCGGCAGGTTGGGTCTACAGTAGATCTCGCGGATCAGTCGCATCCTTGCGCTCCATTGAATCCTTTAATACGTATGGGTTGGATAATGCAGATTAAGCCAGCTTTTTCGCCCAGGCGGCAGCACGGTCCAGTTCACCATCTGTGAGGGGACCTTCGCTATCTTCCACCCAGAAACCTTCGGCGGCAGCCACCAGCACGGCACCCTTTGCCTGCAGCGCCTTGCCGATTTTTTCAGCAGCGTAGCCAAAGATGCCAATCATAAAACGCACAAAACCGGGCACCTTTTTCATACCAGCAGCAGAAAGGCGGGTATCAAATGCGGCAACTTTCTTTCCTTGCAGGCAGCCAGCAGGGAGAGCTTTTAGAAAAGTTTTTGTGGCGGGTGATACATTGAACCCGCGGGTAGGAGAGCCCACCACCAGTATTTCTGCCGATTGCCAGTCGCCCGGCTTTATGTCCTCCACCCTGACCACCTGCACTTCGCCGGTTTCACCCAGTACCGTACCGATCGCGCGGGCTATCTTCTCGGTATTGCCAAAGAAAGACTCAAAAACAACCAAAGATTTCATCTTACTCTCCCTTATTTTGCTGAACCTGTAGCCATTGTTAGATCACGCCCGCAGCAGATACCCCATCACCAGCCGGGTGGTAGCCAGAAGGGCGTCGAGGTGGGTACGTTCATAATTGTGCGATGCATCCACACCCGGTCCGATGAGAGCCACCGCAGCCTCCCCGCCCGCCGCCCAGAAAGCGGAACCATCTGAACCGTAATGCGGGTAAATATCTGTCACACAGGGGATGCTTTCTTCTTCAGCGATCTTACGCAACCGGCTGGAGAGCCCCTTGTGGTATGGACCTGTGCTGTCGAGTGTACAGATGGTGGTGTGAAATTCATCGGAATTCTGTCCCTCGCCCACGGCAGCCATATCCACCGAGATCACCTCCACCACATCCGCTGGTATTCCGCTGGCCGCGCCGTGCCCAACCTCTTCAAAATTACTCATCAGAAAATGGGTGGTCTGCTCCGGCAGCAAGCCTTCTGCACTCATCGAGCGGATGGCACTGACCAGGCAGGCGACTCCCGCCTTGTCATCCAGATGCCGAGAGCGGATAAAGCCGTTGATCCACTCAGCGCGCGGGTCGAAAGCCACAAAATCACCCACCCGTATCCCCAGCGCGCGGGTATCATCGGCTGTTTTCACCACCGCGTCGAGACGCACTTCCATGTTCTCTTCTTCACGTTTCGTCTCGCCAACCTTGACCCCATAGACATGGGTGGATGCTTTATTGATCAGAATCGTGCCACGGACGGTTTCACCTGCTTCTGTAAAGATGGTGCAATTCTCGCCTTCCACGCTGTTCCAAAACAGCCCGCCGATGCGAGTCAGGCGCAGCCTGCCGGATGGCAGGATTTCTTTTACCATCGCGCCGAGCGTATCTACATGCGCAGAGAGGGCGCGGGGCGCCGTGTTTTGCCTGCCCTGCCAGCTGATAAGCAGCGCACCTTTGGTATTCACCTGCATGGTAATGCCGGGTAAACCTTCCAGCGATTTGCGGGTGAACTCGATTGCCCGGTCTGAAAAACCAGTCGGGCTGGGTGTATTCAACAATCCCAACAGGAATCGTTGCATTTCATCGATATTAATTTCGGGCAGACTCATTTTTCCCTACTTTTTTGTAATTTCTGGAATGCCTTCATAAGTGGCAATTTTCTTGCGCCAGTCATCAGGGATGGGGATGGAAACCGATTTGTAATAATCGTAACAAACCATGGGGGTCAACCCGGTCGCCATCACCTGCCCGGTATCTGAATCTTCGATCTGGTAATCGAAATCCATACTCTTGGTACCCATACGGGTAACACGGGCTCCCACCTTTATGGATTGCTCCAGCTTGATCGGCGCCAGGTAATCGAGCTCCACGCGGGCAACAATCAATCCCAGCTTGAAGAAGTCAACACCATCCCACAGCTTCAACTCAATCAGATACTGCATGCGGGCAGTTTCCAGAAAGGAGAGAAAGCGGCTGTTGTTCACATGCCACTGCGGGTCGAGATCCATATACCGGATTAGGACGGGAGTGTAGAAATTATATTTTTTCATGGAATTATTATAGCCTGTGAGTGCTGGCTCAGGCTGTTGCAATTTTGTAAATTTTGAAGAATTCTTGCTTTATAGATTTTCTACCAGGCGTGGATCTCCTGCAGGTACTCCCTGATCTGCCTGCCGATTTCCGTGCGAACACGGTCTGCACGCTCATCATGTTCCAGACGAATATTATCCACATAGTATGACACCTGCAGCCGGGCATTACTGCCATCGAAATCTTTAAAGACCACGGCGGGATTTTTCCAGAACGCCGGTAGATTCTTAAATTCCTCCTGGACCCATACCAGCATTTCACGGGCAATATCATCCAGTCGCATTTCAGAACGGTCATCCGGATGGTAGATCGCTTTCTTTACCCTCTCCCAGATATTTCTCAATTCAAGATTTTTCTCTTCCCAGGTTTTGCGTAAATTCCAGATGTCACGATCATCCAACCAGGGGTCAGCTTCTTCCGCCCACGCCTGGGAAGAATCCAACACCCGCTGAACCAGATCGTCCACCGGGGCGATAAACTGGCAAAAGATTTCCTGTTTTTCAGTATCCGTCAACCCCTTGGCTTCGCGGGCGCGGATACCCCGGATGAGATTGCGGCAGCCTTCATGCAAACCCGCCAGGTTGGTATTTAGAATCGCTTCTTTTTCCAGCCGGAGAAGATTTTTTTCATTCCTCTCTGATTCCAGAACCAGGCGTTGCGCCGCCGGATCGTTCGCGTCCAGCCTTGAAGCCCGCTCACGCGTTTTTCGGATCTGTTCCTGCAGCAAAGGGATTTTCGAGCTTACATCAAGCACCAACGTAGCGGGATGGGCAGCGGCAATTCTGCGTAAACCTTCCTCGACCTGCATCCAGTCTTTCACCCCGTCAATGGAAATATCCAGCACATGTTTTTGATCAACCGTGGGTTTGGTGATATTGGTGAGGGTGGTATTCACAAATGTTTTATTGGGCACATAAATGGTGGCATGTTCAGCGATGGAATACAACTGGGTGGAGCGGATCCCGATTCGCTGCACTTCACCGATCCGTCCATCCTCCAGAGTAATCAGGTCCCCCGTACGGAAGGGCGCCTCGATGAGCAGGCTTAAACCACTAAAAATATTGCTGAGGGTATCCTGTAACGCAAGTCCGAGCACGAGCCCAAGCACACCGGCGCCAACCAGCACAGAGGTAACATTCAATCCCCACATTGGCAGAATGATCAGGGAGGCTGCCAGTACCAGTACCATCGGACCAAAAAGGTTAATGACCGGGATGAGCACATCATCCACCCGGCTGGAGGTCTTACGCGCCCACTTGCTGCCGTAATACACAAAAATATCCCGAATGGACCTGCCCAGTATATGAGCAACCACCAGGGTTATAAGCGAGTATGTAACTCTGGTTATGAAACTGTCAGCGATTTCGGTGAGGGGTAGAAAAGCCAGAGAGCGAACCAACCCAAGCAGCAGGATGAGCAGGATGATGGGTCCGCGCAGGATGCCAAAAACAATATCTTCCAAATCGCCGGGCAACTGGCGGGTGATAAAACGGATAATCCGCATTAAAATGAAATTCACCAATATTGCAATGAGGATCCAGGCTGCCAAATTGATGATAAATTCAGAAATCGGATTAAGCAGGAAAGCCAGAGCTTCTGGCAATTGAATTTGGAACCATAATAATTGGAACATGGGCAACTCTCCGCCGGGGTTTATTGCGACCTATTTTGTCTTATTTATCATAGGGACAACTGGACTGGAATCCAAATAAACCAGACATGAAACGTTGCACAACAAACTGGGATAAATAAAGAATTAACCGGGAGGAATCATGAGCAGGAAAATCATCCAGAGCGAAACAGCCCCCAGGGCGATCGGTCCGTATTCACAGGCGGTCAGGGCGGGTGACCTGGTATATTTATCAGGGCAGACTCCCATCGACCAGGCAACCGGCAAGCTGGTGGCGGGGGGAATAGGTGAGCAGACCCGCAGGGCATTTCAGAATCTGAATGCGGTTTTAGAAGCCGGTGGATTAAGTATGCAGGATGTGATTAAGGTGAATGTGTACCTAACCGATATGGCAGATTTTGCAGAAATGAACGCTGCTTATCAGGAGCAATTTTCGCCGCCATACCCGGCACGCACAACTGTGGCTGTGGCCGGACTGCCTCTGGGCGCGAGGGTGGAAATTGAAATGGTGGCTAAGAGCAAGAAGTAACGCGAGATTATCCGATTTGCACACAACGCATCGAGATCGATCCGCCCCAGATTTTAGGCACAAAATATTGAACCGGTTCATCTGCATTTGACGCGCCTAAAACATACAACAGGGGCAGGTAATGCTCACCAGAATTGATTGCCTGGCTGGCTGCCGCGCCCAGGTTTTGAAAATTTATCAGGGGATGATGATCGCCCCGGTCGATTTTTTCTTTTACGAAAGTGTCAAATTCAACCGCCCAATCGAAAGCGGTATCTTCCCATACCAAGCGGCGCAAATTGTGGACAATGTTCCCGCTGCCCATGATTAACACCCCCTCATCGCGTAGGGAAGCCAGTTCCTTGCCGATACCGTAATGCAAATTTCCATCCCGGCTGTATGGCATACTCAATTGCACTACCGGGATATCTGCTAGCGGATACATGCGACAGAGAACCGACCAAGAGCCGTGATCAAGACCCCAACCATAATCTTTTGTCACGGGAGTGTTCTGGACGAGCATTTGAATCCGTTCTGAAAGGGGTGGAGAACCCGGCGCTGGATATTGCACCTGGTACAGGTCTGGTGGAAAACCGAAAAAATCGTAAATCTGCCTTGGAGATTGCGCGGCTGTCACCGCTGTTGACTCGGTTTCCCAGTGGGCGGAAACACATAATATAGCAGAGGGACGCGGCAACGCGCGTCCCAAATCTGTCCATGCTTTACTGAATTCGTTGTTTTCTATGGCATTCATCGGGCTGCCATGCCCGATAAAAAGTACCGGCATTCTTGACATGTAATCTCCGAATTGTAGCGATTATCTGGTCGGTAACAATTTCTTCCGCCGGGTTAAAGTCCAGATGATGGCGATAAGCACCAGGAAAGCGGCAACCAGACCGGCAACAAATAGATTCTGATCTCCCTGCCAGCGGACTGAGATGCCGACAAAAGCCCAGACCAGCACCAGGTGATAGGCCACCACCGAGCGGGTGGCTGCCATAATCCACGAGACAATGACACCTGCTGCCAGCATCAGGTAAGTCCAGATAAGAGGTGTGATTCCCCAGCCATTCCATCCGGCATCAATCAAGACCGCTGAGGCGTTGGCGATGGTCGCCACGGTGATCCAGCCGAGGTAGATCGCGAAAGGTATTCCAAAGACCCAGGTCATTACAGGTCCGTAGGTAGTCCGACCGATGTTGCCTTTCTGGAAGATGACGATCAAAGTCGCCAGCAGGAGCAGCATCACCAGCATAGTGACGGGATAGATCCCATAATGCCAGAAGTAGATCCACGCACCATTGAATATACTACTCAACGCGACCCACCATCCGGTACGCTGCATGATGTCGTTGGAACGTTGTGAAGGCAAGCTGTGGTAAAAGGTATATGCGAGTAAGCCAATATAGATGACACCCCAGATGGAGAATACATACCCGGCGGGAACAAAGAGCGCATTGAAACTGTCGGATATTGCGCCCGTGTCTCTGCCATTCAGCGGAATGGCATTCGCGGCGCCATTCATCACCAGTGTAAAAATGGTTGTTACAATCACTGCCAATTGTCGAAGGACATTGTTTTTCATACTACCTCCCCAATATTTTTTATAAATTTATCATAACTTCTGCGACACTGTTTGTAAAATATTTGTATCAGGTTTATATTCCTGAAGCGATCACATCAAATTAATTCAATATCAATGCCCGCTTCCAAGTACGGCGATGGGTCGACGGACGGACTTCGGTTGGTGATGAGCAAATCCAGCGAATTGAGCGGGGCAACCTGGAATGCCGCAGCAGTGCCCAGTTTGTCAGCCGTAGCCAGAGCAATCACCCGGTCTGATCGCTCGATCAACAACCTTTTGAAAGAAGCTTCTTCCAATTCAGGCACGGTGATGCCTGCCCGAGGATGGATGCTGCAAACTCCGAGTAAAAGAATATCAACACGCAATGAACGGATAAACCCCTCCGCCGCCGCCCCGGTTACCACCTGCTGGTCTTTATCCAGTTTTCCGCCCACACAGATCACTTCAGCTGCTGGAAGGTTGCACAGGGTGGAAGCTATTGCCGGGCTGTTGGTGATGAGAATGCCGGTAAACTCGGGCGGGATTAATCGGGCAGCGAACAGGTTGGTTGTTCCTCCATCCAGAAAGATGACCTGCCCTGTGGTAAGGTGCTTGATAACAGCCGCTGCGATCTGGTTTTTTATGGCGGGATTCTGCTCCATGCGCTGCTGGTAACCAGCCGATGCTGGTGAATGCGGCAGTCCGCCACCATGCACCCGTTGTAAAGTACCCCGCTGCGCCAGTTCATCCAGATCGCGCCGGATGGTGTCTTCAGATACGCCCAGATCGCGGCTCAATTCTGTCGCCACCACTTTGCCATTTTCTTTCAGTATTTTGAGGATACTCTGTTGTCGTTCTTCTTTTAACATGCCTGTCCCATCCCGGGTGAGATTACTTCTTCTTGACAGCCTAATTGAATGCTGATATATTCGTTTTATTGCATTATATTGCGTTATTTTGCGTTTGTCAATTTACGCCTGGAGTCCACATGTCACCTGCAAAGCAAAAACAAACTTTCATAACAGCCTGCTTTATTTTTATCTTCCTGGGTATCCTCACCGCCGGCATGGGACCCATCCTGCCGGAATTCTCGGCTAACACCGGGAGTAGCCTGGCGGTGGTGGGTGGCGTGTACACCGCGCTCTTTCTGGGCGCGCTGGTGGCGCAGATCATTTCCGGACCGCTGACAGACAAATTGGGTCAGCGGGTAGTGCTGGCATTTTCCCTCCTCATTATCGCCGCGGGCACAGCGGGGATGATCCTTTCGCGCTCCATCTGGGGGCTGTTCATTATCACCTTTCTTACCGGTCTGGGACACGGTGCGGTGGATTTGAGCACCAATGTTATGGTCTCGCGCACTTTTACCGAGAAGAATGCATCCACGATGAATATGCTGCATTTCTTTTTTGGATTGGGCGCCTTCATCGGACCCGCGTTGGTGAGTCTCATGCTGCGACTTTTTAACCAGGGTATCCTCACCCTGTGGCTGGCCGTCGGCATGATGGTGGTATTGTCTGTGGCTGTCACCCGCCTTGAAAATCCACCCCGGGTGCAATCTGTAAATGGCGGTAACGGCAGCGTTTACAAATCCCTAATCCTATGGCTTTTGAGCATTGTTATTCTGTTGTATGTAGGTCTGGAAAACGGTTTGGGTGGATGGGTAACCACCTTTATGAACCAGACAACCAGGTTGAATCTGGGAGAAGCCGCACTGGTTTCCTCCGGTTTTTGGGGCGCCCTGACCATTGGCCGCCTTCTTGGTGCGGTTATCGGCAGCAAAATATCGCAAAAATCCCTCCTGTTATTCAGCCTCGCGGCAGCAGCGGTTACGGGATTTGTGTTTGCCCTGACCGTTGGTGTACTTATTCCATCCGCGGCTAGTGTCTTACTGATTGGCTTCTTCACCGGGTCTGTGTACCCGACTGTAATGTCGCTGGTGACCAC
>CAZRKL010000086.1:0-11530 GCA_964600595.1 uncultured Leptolinea sp. | reverse complement strand
AGAAGAGATGGGTGGCGAGGGAAAAGTGAGGATTTGGGAATTCCTGCCGGAGGATGACGCGCTAAATGTAACAACCTACTCCCCCACCCTCGACAAATTTCAAACGACTGAAGACAGCCAATTCTCATTGGATATTGATATCGACCATCCATTCATGGAAATCTTCACAAAGGATAATGTCCCCTCGGGTACTGAGATCGAAATTCCATTTCGGGATCTGGTTTCTGGAACAACCTATGACTGGTATGTGATTGTTGAAGATGAATATAGCCTGGTAAAAAGCCCTGTTTGGATATTCACTGTAGATTAATAAGATATTCTCAACTAGTGAGTTGTAACCTTCTTGTATTTACATGAGCTAATTAACCTTCGCAGGGTAAATGATCTTCTCGCATTGATGTTTCCAGACATCCAGGAATGTCTTTACCCAGGCATTCTCCTCCACGGCCGGTTCCAACTGGAATGCAGGCATAAGCGGATTATTCGAAAAGTAATAAGCAAAATAATTGGCAAAATATACAGAAACGGATAATGCAAACCCGCGGTTAAGATAACCCTGAATACTATGATGATTGGATACTGCTATTAAAATAGCGGGCGGGATGCCCCATAATCCGAGGAGATAGGCGCCAATATCGGCATGGCTGGATTCGAACTGTCGCTTCTCCTCGCCCAACCAGTAAATCGAATCCTTGCCGACCAGAGACCGAGTGGAATAGAAATCCTTAAAGACCACCCCCAAGATAAGTTTGCCCAGATCATGTAATAATCCAGCGGTAAATGCAGATGTGATGATTGATTTGTCGTTCGTGATGGAAGCAGCCAACGCCCGCGATAACTGAGCAACCATTAAAGAATGATCCCAAAGCCCGCCCAAACCAGCTGCCTCGAGCTTATCCTGTTCAAAATATGAGAATATTTGCACAGACAGAACCAGATCGCGGATGGTATCGGTACCCAGGTAAAAGATCGCCTGAGAGACATCATGTACTTCGCGCGGTAGACCAAAATAAGCGGAATTGACCAATTGTAAAAGCTTGGCAGTCATACTCATATCCGTGGAGATGATTCTGGCTGTTTTATCCAGACTGGATTCCTGTTTATTCAGTTCATCAATTAATTGAGAATACGCGCTGGATTGGCTGGGCAATTTACTGATCTGGTTGACTACTTTTTGCACTCCCTCTTGATGCAGAATATTAGAGAGACCGTGCAGTTGATAAATTTTTGCAGCCACATCCCGGATACTCCACGGCTTTGCGATAAACTGGTGCGCTGCCAGAGCGACATTCTGATATTGGTGAATATCTTTTGGGTCAATAATGGCAATTCTCATACAACCTGGGCACTCAGCCCGAATCAAGCTGAGTAGTTCCACACCATTCATGACGGGCATGTTCAGATCAGAAATGGTAATATCCACTTTCTGATGTCTGAAAAAATCCATTGCCTGCTTTCCGCCCGTAGCTATCAACACATCCCAATTTGAGTTGATCTGTTTCAGCTCTTTCTGTAAATCTGCCAGCGGAGCACTCTCATCATCTACCAGAAGAATTCGATACATATTTTTCACCTTTTTTCTTCGATGCAGGCAAGATTGTTACGTTCATAATCTCCCCCAGGGTCAGTAACCCAAAACAATTGGAGCCGTCTATTCGTGGGTTATTACCCAAAAGATACTGCAGGAGCAACACTATGATAATTCCGCTCCACCTAATTACCATAAAAATGGGTTAAATATGCACTTTCAGGTATCATAACCTTGACTGGGGATACATTCTCTTTATAATCATCTTAATCCATGCCCGGAACTAACGACCGGAAATATTCAGAGAGTGCGCGGATGGTGAAAGCGTACAAAGATCCGATCTTTTCCACTCCGGCGCTCTAAGATTTGAGCAGGATCCCCTGGAGAGCCACTGCGCCTAAGGGGGACGGGAACGCCCGTTATCGCAAAAAAGAGATCCCATTAACTTTGGGATGAATGCAGGTGGCACCACGAAACAGCCCCTTCGTCCTGCAATGGAGAGGGGCTGCGCTATATCTAAAGGAGGTGCTATGTTTGATATCAATCTCATTCGCGAAAAACCAGAAGTGGTGAAGGATTCACTACAAAAGCGTCAGATGGATACCGAGCCCATCGATACTATCCAGGCTCTGGATGCCAAAAGACGTTCAATGCTGCTTGAAGTTGAAACTCTGAAAGCCGAACGAAATGCCGTATCCAAAGAAATCAGCCAGATGAAAGATCAGGCTCAAAGGCAGGCAAAGATCGAGTCCACTCGTCAGCTTGGTGATACGATTGCACTACTTGATGAAAAAGGAAAAGCAATTGAAGAGGAATTGGATGGCTTGATCGCCACCATACCCAACATGCCTGCAGACACCGTTCCCCTGGGGAAGGATGAACATGAAAATATTGTGGTCAAAACCTACGCCGAACCGCGCGATCTTGGTTTTCCAGCCAAGCCACATTGGGATCTCGGACCGGCATTAGGGATTATCGATTTTGAGCAGGGAATAAAACTCACTGGTTCACGGTTCTATGTGTTGAGTGGTGCAGGAGCCCGCCTTCAAAGAGCATTAATTGCCTGGATGTTGGATTTACACATTCGCCAAGGATATACCGAGAAATACACACCTTTCATGGTTAAGAGCGATGTCTTGTTTGCATCCGGTCAATTGCCAAAATTCCGCGATAACCTGTATCACGATGCTGAAGAAGACTTCTGGATGGTACCAACAGCTGAAGTCCCCCTGACTGGTTTACATGCTGGAGAATTTCTCGAAGAGGTGGCATTACCACTACACTATACCGCCTATACCCCCTGTTTCCGCCGGGAAAAAATGAGTGCTGGCAGAGATGTGCGTGGAATTAAGCGTGGACACCAATTTGATAAAGTGGAAATGTATAAATATACGCTGCCAGAAAACTCGATGCAGGAACTGGAGAGAATGCTCAACGACGCAACGGCTACCGCTGAATTACTTGGCTTGCCCTATCGGGTAATCCAACTTTGCACCGGGGATCTTGGTTTCAATGCCTGTATTACCTACGATGTCGAAGTATGGGCTCCCGGTTGTGGAGAATGGCTGGAAGTATCATCAGTTTCCAACGTCGGTGATTTTCAAGCGCGGCGGGCAAATATCAAGTATCGACCAGCAGATGGCGGAAAACCGCGACTGGTTCATACATTAAACGGGTCTGGTCTGGGTCTTCCCCGGACATTAATTGCCGTTCTAGAGAACTATCAGCAGACAGATGGATCCATCAAAGTGCCTGAAGTGCTTAAACCCTGGATGGGTGGAATAGAAGTGATCAAACCAGAATGATGAATCCACAAATTTGGGATTTAATTGTTGTTGGCCTGGTTGCCGGAACGATGGTTGTCAGCTGGGTAGGATTGATCATTCCGATTTTTCCGGGATTGAACATCATCTGGATTGCCTCCCTGGTATGGGCGATCCATCATGGATTCGATTTTCCTGGCTGGTTATTCTTCAGTATCATCAGCTTGCTAATGCTCGGTGGTAACCTGATGGATAATGTTTTCATCAGCGGGAAAGCCAAGTTGACTGGAGCCAGCTGGTGGTCCATCATCATCGGCAATATTGCCGCCATATTTGGCGCAATCCTGCTCCCGCCTTTCGGAAGTTTGCTTTTTATTGTACTGGGCGTACTGGTTGTGGAGTTGATCCGTCACAAGGATTTCAAAAAAGCACTTGCGACATCTAAAGAGATGCTGTTTGGTTTCGGATGGGCTATCCTTGCCCGGCTTGCGGTCGGGGGTGTAATGATAGGATTGTGGATCATCTGGGCATTTGTGATTAATCCTACCGCATAAAAATCCTGCATTGTGGACAAATAAACCGAGTCCCCAAGTATTTTGGGGACTCGTATATAAATCTGTTAAGATCAGTTGCCTGTCTCACCACCCTAAAAGGCAATTATCTTACTCCTCAATAATTTCATACCTTGTATGAATTGGGAACGCTTTACTTAACATCGATTGTGCCGGGCAGTATTTTTCGGCGGAAAGCTGAATCGCCCGTTCAACAGCAGATGGATCAATATTCTTACCCGTTACCTTATATAGGATGGTGGCTTCGGTGAATACCCGCGGATGTTCATCTGCGCGGTTGGCCGAAACACTCACCTCAAATTTGCTTACTTCCTGACGTTTCTTGGCAAGAATGGATATCACATCCATAGCTGTGCAACCCGCCAGACCTACCGCTATCAATTCCATAGGCTTTGAACCGCTTCCATCACCCCCTTCTTCCACCTTGGTATCCAAAGGTATTGGAAATCCGCTTTCTGTCATTCCGTTAAAACTCATTTTCTGATTCCAGGTTACTTTAGCTTCCATTTTCCCTCCATGAATATTTCTTAACTAATTTAGATATTTTTTAATCTCTGCCACCAGCATATCCTCTGGTCCGGAACCAATCATCGAGATGGTTCCATCATTAATTGCCGTATGCGGAACACTTGATACGCCAAATTGATTGGAAAGATTTTCAAATTCATTGGCTTCGATCATTTCCGCCTGTATGAACGGACTTTCTATGGCCATACTATGGGCGAGCGTCACGGCTCGCGGGCAGTACGGTCAGGTAGGAGTAACAAATACCCGTAATAGGATTTCTTTATCAAGTTTTGCCAAGAATTCCTTCGTTGATGGGTTTAATCCAGCCTCTCGGCGGGATACCATTATGATGCTATTGATAAGGGATGTAAACTCATGTCCAGCCGGAATACCCAAAAAGCGGATACCATAATCTATCAACTGTTCATTTTCTAACCCGGCTATCACGATTGCCGGTACTTCGCTGACATTATGTTTTGTGGCAGCTTCAGCATCCAAAACTATATCAAAATTCTCCAGATTAAGTCCTGCATTCAGGGAAACAATCTCTTCCAGCAACTGCCTGGTTTGATCGCAATATTCACAGTTTTCTTTTCCACTGAAAAATAAAACTTTTACCGGGTATTGCATCATTTCAGACAAAACGTCTTTTACTTGATTTGAAACATCCTCATTTAATAATTTTTCCATACATATCCCTTACTCCTCACCGAGGAGATGGTGTTTATCAGGTGAAGCAGTTACCTTCGACATAACCGCAAACCGGGCAGGTCAAGTTCAGGAAATGGTCATAACTCAATTTCTCTTTTTGACAGGCAGGGCATACTCTTTCGGTTCTTCGGGTACTCTCTGATATTTTTAATATATCCATCAAAGGGTCATTTTCAAATTCAGAATTTGGATTTTTTGATATTTCACTCATGATTTCTTCTCATTAATTATCTTCCAACTTCAGCGCGTGAAAAAGTCGTTCAGTAACTCCATCAGGTACTTTTTTATCATAGTTAGTTCTTTGATATAAATAAATAGTTTTCCTGGTTGTATCAAGTACAATCCGGCAATTCTCACAATTTTGGATGTGCCCCTCAATCTCTTTTTTGAGGTCTTCAGAAATATCGCCGTCAATGTACTCAGAAAGACACTCCAGCAGATCCTGGCAATGGGCATGATCATGTTCAGCCATTTTTCTCCACCATTCTTTCACTAAAATAGACCGACAGCATTTCTCGTAATTGCAAACGCGCCCGTAACAGGCGTGTTTTTACAGACATTTCTGTAATGCCCAGCACAGTAGCTGTGTCTCTTATGGGAAGGTTTTCCAGATCTCGCAAGATAAAAACCAACCGGTATTTATCTGGGAGACTATGAATGGCTTCTTCCAATTTGTTTTTAACCTCTGCATCAAGAAATGATTCTTCCGGAAGGCAGCACCAGTCAATAATTTCCTTTGGCTCCACGCCTTCATTGGAGTCATCAGCATCAAACTGGTCATCCAACGATCCTGCAATTCTTTTTCCTTTACGCAGCATCATTAAGGCTTCATTGACTGCGATCCGGTATATCCAGGTTGACAGATTTGACCGCTCTTGAAAATGCTTGATTCCATTCATCACTTTGATAAAGGTTTCCTGCAATACATCTTCAGCATCCTGCTCAGAGGGTAGCATTCGTAAAGCCATGCGATATATTGGTGTGGAGTATGCCTCCACCAGCCGAGCATATTCAGATTTATCGCCAGCTCGAAGCTTTTCTAAAGAGATTGCCTGATCCTGTAGCTCTATCATTTTGATGATCGATATTGGAAAAAGTTACATTACGAAATTAAAGGCCAGGTGGGAAGTGCATCCAAATCATAAAGAGATACCTGCCCATTAATTAGCCGATAATAACCGGCGCTGGCAATCATGGCTGCATTATCCGTGCACAGGGATATGTGAGGAATATGTACGGGTAGATATGAATGTAATTTGAATGCCTCGCGCAAAGCTTTATTTGCAGACACGCCACCGGCTACAATAATCTCCCTGGCGATATGGTCTGCTGCGGCTTTAATCGTTTTGGATACCAGTGTTTCGACAACAGCCGCCTGAAAACTGGCTGCCATATCTGCAACTGGAACCGGAATATGATTTTCTTCGCATTTTTTGACTGCCCGAAGCACCGCAGTTTTAATTCCGCTGAATGAAAAGTCCCATTCATTATCAAGCCGTGACCGTGGAAAATTAAAGGCTTTGGGGTCTCCATCTTCAGCTGCGAGCTGAATGGATGGACCTCCCGGATAGGAAAGCCCAAGTAGTCGGGCAACCTTATCAAATGCTTCACCCGCAGCATCATCTTGTGTTTTTCCAAGCTGCTGATACTGCAAGTGGTCGGTTATGAGAATTAATTCGGTGTGCCCACCTGATACGAGTAATGCCATCAGCGGAAACTTGGGCTCCTCGGGTGGCTTAGTTCCTTCCGGGTAACTTTCTGCCGGGTAAACCCAAGCTGAATAAATATGCCCTTCAAGGTGGTTAACACCAACCAGGGGGATATTCCCGCCAAGTGACAACCCTTTTGCCATGTTCAATCCAACCACAAGAGAACCAGCCAATCCAGGACCCTGGGTTACTGCAATCGCATCAATTTCCTGTAGAGTGAGATGTGCTTTTTGTAAGGCCTGGTCCACAACACCATAGATGGTGCGAATATGCTGGCGGGATGCCACCTCGGGGAAAACGCCTCCATACTGGGCATGTAAATCAATCTGTGTCGCAATCACATTGGAATGAAGTTTGCGTCCATCTTCCAATACCGCCGCAGCAGTTTCATCACAGGAGGATTCAATACCCAGCACCCGCGCAGGAATGGTCATACCTTACTGTCCTTTCATCGGCAGCACAAAATCTATTGGATACTCCACACATTTTTTAATACTGCCATCCATATCAACATAATACGTGTCTTCGATCCGAACTCCCATCCCCTTTTCGGGGTAATAAAGACCCGGCTCGATGGTGAAAACCATTCCGGGAGCCAGCACGTCTTCAGACTTATCAAAGGTACTGAACCAGGGTTTCTCATGTACATTCAGTCCCAAACCATGTGCAAGGGTATGATTGTATCCATCGGTTGTGTTTGGATTTGATAAAACAGTGGGATGTCCCATTTTCTCAAATAATTCACAGGTCACCTTCTGGTACTCCCTGCACAGTGTACCTGATTTTAATGAAGGAACAACGGTTTCGTAAACTTCTTTCACCTGATTGTAGAGAGTCTGCGCGTTATCGGGTGCGTAGCCCAGACACCAGGTTCTTGTAAAATCGTAAAAATAACCGCCACCTTTTTCACAAGGGTAAATATCAAAAACGATAGTTTTTCCAAGTGTGATCTGGTCTGTTGGATTTCCACAAGAATGACCTATCCCCGCATCTCTGCCAATGGAGAAAATGGTATCTTCTGGATTCTCCACTCCTTCTTCAGCCAGCCAGAGATTGATCCGGTTCTTTACATCTGCAACTGTCAGAGGTTTATTCCCCAGATATAATACTTCGTCTTTGACAGGACTGCTTTGCAAAAATTTTGCTACCCGGTCAACTACTTTTGTGGTTACTTCCCCCATTTTTATTATTCGATCCAACTCAGAGCGTTCTTTAGTTACCCTTGCTTTACCTAATACCGATTTCTCAGCCTCGCCTATCAGTTGAATCTCAGGCATAATTTTCTGAAGAACTTGTAGCACTGGCCAATAAAAGCTAATGTCAATATTCCCCAGCACAGACACTTTCCCTTCAGTTAAACCAGCTTTTTCGAGGAACAGTTTCATTAATTGCGCTTCTGCCTGTTCCTTGTCACCCTGGTACTGTTTCAGTAGATCAAAATAATTGAAATCCAAGAAGGTGTAAATTTTATAACCAGATTTTGCTGCCTCTTCCCTTTCCATCGGATTCACACAAAGGATGGGATTTTCGCCTTGTTTTTTGATCAGAAATGCATCACTGAAATGTCCACCTCCGGTGAGATAGACCATAGTTGGATTATGCATGCCTGAACCCAAAACCAGTAAACCATCCAAACCATCCTGTTTCATCAATGCATCGAGCTCGTTCTTCATTTTTGGTCTCCTTGGTTTAAAACCTGTTTAATCAATCCGATGAATAATTCATCCTGTTCCAGGAAGATCGTGCGAGGATCAAATACAACTTTATCATTCTCTATTCGGGCAATAATCGGAGTCGCCAAATTTCTAAGCCGGGATAGAAAAGCCTGGGGGGATCGAACGGAAATCACCCAGAGTCTTGTTGGTAAGGTTTCCCCCGGCAGGCTTCCTCCTCCAATGGTGGATAATCCATCCTTTACCTCACCCATCTTCATTTCAGATTGCCATGTTTCAGCCCGTTGGTTGATTAAGTCTGTTGACATTGAGATCATCTGCCAAACAGGGATCTTCTGTTCAAACTCATCCTTGAGATAATGTGTGAGTGTAGCCTGCAGCCCAGCCAGGCAGGTTTTATCTGCCCTGACTGCTCTTGCCAGGGGATGTTTACGGATTAATTTTAATAAAACTTCACTGCCGAGAATTATCCCGGCTTGCGGACCGCCGAGGAGTTTATCTCCTGAAAAACAGACAATATCAGAGCCCGCTAAAAGTGATTCCTGTATTGTCGGTTCGTGGGTCAAGCCATAGGCGGATGTCTCAATCAGGCAGCCTGAACCCAGATCATCAATCACTATTGCATCATAACTATGGGCAAGTTTTACCAGTTCAGCGTAATCAGGTTCCTCTGTAAACCCAATGATCTTGTAATTAGATGGATGCGCCCGGACGATCACACGCACCCCATCATCCAATGCATTCTGGAAATCTGACAGCCTGGTACGATTGGTTGTTCCCACCTCAACCAACTTCACTCCGGATTGACGCATTACATCTGGCACTCTAAAACCACCACCAATTTCAACCAGTTGAGACCGTGATATGGCAGCTTTCTTCCGGGATGCAACAGCTGACAGAATAAGCAGAACTGCGCCTGCATTATTGTTAACCACCAGCGCGCTCTCAGCTCCGGTTAGCCTTTGAATAATGTCTTGGGCGTGAACATATCGTGACCCCCGAACACCCTTGGATAGATCAAATTCCAGCGTATTAAAACTGCTGGATACCGCTGACATTGCTTGTATGCTTTCATTTGAAAGCGGTGATCTCCCCAGGTTGGTGTGGATAATTACACCTGTCGCGTTGATCACGGGAACAAGACTCAGATCAAGCCACGATTGTATCCGCTCTGTTGTGTGGTTCATAATTTCCGAAATATCAGGGATGCCAGCAATCTTATCATTGCGGATATCATCCAGCACTTCACGAATTGCCTGCAGGAGAAGCCTTCTTCCGATTTGAGCGCGCAAAACTTGCGCTGGTTCGCTCGAGAGGAGCAGATCAACAGATGGCAGCGCGCGGGTATTCTTCATTCGATTTGATCATCCGGGGGTAAGAAACTCTCATGAATCGCATCGCCTGATTCGGCGGTTTGTTCCGTCTTTTCATCCGGATTCCAACGGGATTTTTCCCTCATTCTAATAAATCCTTCAATCACCACCAAACCTACTGCAATAGCTACACCGATGGTTGGCGTCAGAATTCTACCCAATTGCAACCATGCCAGAACTCCAGCGTACACCCCCACCCAGCTGGCCTGTCTGATTACAACATTCGTATCGATGGGGGGAACACTTGGAAACCGGATATTTAAGAAAACAATCATGGGTAATCCGGTGCCTGTCATGGCAATGGTAATAAAAAAGAAAAACAACCACCTTGGTCCAAGCGTTGGGAGGGTATTATTAATTAGAAAGGCTATTCCTCCCCAACCAACCACTGCCAGTAGAACCGCAAAAGGTAAAAATGCTCGAAACGGGGGTAACTTTCGTGGATTTGTCAAAGACTCCATAATGAAATTATTATATCTCAATCATGCAGGAAGCGATTTGGCTTACAGGAAAAATCAGCCTTCTGTAGCATATTCGCAGAATAAACCTGATTTATAATGTTCGTGGATGGTGATCAATGATTAAAAAATTACTTTTTATCAGTTTCATCTTCGTCTTTATTTTAAGCGGATGCGGTGGATTTACTGTGAGATATGATGTAACCACATTGACCCCAGCCCGGCTGCAGCCTACTATCACCCCAACATATGTGCCATTCCCAGCATCAACTCAATTTTCCAGTCAGCTGTTTACTAAGCCATGGAGTGATCCATCGCTATTTATTAATGATCTTAATCCTGAGGAGCTGGAAAGATTAAGCTCGCTTGATAGTATTCCACGCTATCGGATTGAACTAAGGATAGATAGTGATTTGAAAAAAATTGTTGGAATCCAGGAAGTCTTGTTTACCAACACGGAAAATATTAATCTCGATGAGATCATTTTTCGAATGTATCCTGCCCTGTTTGGTGCTGCTGTCCAGTGGGATGAGATTCAAGTGGATGGACAACCTGCTGACTATTTGCTTACTGGTGCGGAATCGGTTTTGCATATCCCACTAAAAACCAGCCTGAAACCCGGCGAAGCTGTCATGATTTCCATTTCCTTCGCATACCAAATGCCTGATGATGGCAGTGCCAATTACAATATTTTTGCATCCAGCGATAATCTACTCACCCTTGCCCATTTCTACCCGATGCTGGCTGTTTTTGATGAAGATGGTTGGCATGAAGAAATCCCCACTATAATTGGTGATGTTACCCATAGCGACGCTGCATTCTACCTTGTGAGAATCATTGCACCGGAAAATGCGGTATTAGTGACGAGCGGACATTCATTGGAAAGCAAAATAGTTGATGGAATGCAACAGGAGGTTTTTGCAACCGGTCCGGCAAGAGATTTTTTCATTTGTGCGGGTTACGATCTCGTGGAAGATAGTGCACAGGTGGCTGGGATCACTGTTCGCAGTTTCACTCCAGCCAAACTGGCAGATGGACGGAAAGCGGCCTTATCCGCTGCCGCAGCAGCTATCCGCACGTTTTCTGAGCTACTGGGTCCGTATCCGTACCGTGAATTTGATGTAATTGCAACCAATACCAACGCGCTGGGCGTGGAATACCCTGGTCTGACGACAATCAACCAGCAGTTATACTTCCCGGATGAAAAACCTGATGAAGGGATTCCAAACAACATCC
>CAZRKL010000085.1:10084-11610 GCA_964600595.1 uncultured Leptolinea sp. | reverse complement strand
TTGCGCGCATTGAATGATCAACTCGTTGTCCAGCGGTTTAACACTCGAAAGGTTAATCACTCTGGCGTGTATCCCTTTATTCTCCAAAATAGATGCGGCGTTCATACTTCTACCCACCATTGAACCCATGGCGATGATGGTCAGGTCGTCTCCGGTTTTTAGCATTTCTCCCTTGCCAAATTCCACAACCGGCTCATTGTCATGGACTCGTAAATGCGATGCCCTGCTGATACGCAGGTAAATCGGACCATCATATTCTGCGATTACCGGCACCCAGGCTGCGATTTCCGGCGCGTCTGCCGGGACGATCACCCGCATTTCAGGCATCGCCCGCATGATCGCGACATCCGTCATGGCATAATGCGTGGGACCATCTTTGAAATCTGACAATCCCGCATAACTAGCTGCCAGCTTAACATTGGTTCGGGCATAACAAACACAGGTTCGAACTTGTTCCAGGGCACGTAAAGAAAGCAGCGCCGCAAAACCATTGGCAAATGGAGTCATACCTGCCAGAGCAAGCCCTACTGCCAGGTCTACACTGCAAGGCTCAGCGATGCCCACATTCACGAACCTGTCTGGGAACTTCGCGGCGAAGAAATGGGTTAACGTGGATGCGGAAGTATCCACATCCACAACAAACACCTTGGGGTTTTTCTCTCCATAAGCAGCCAGCGCTTTTCCGTAAGATTCACGCATTGATATTTCACCCATTTTCTACTCCTCGCCTAATTCAATTAATGCCTGTCTGAGCTGCTCATCATTGGGAGCGACACCATGCCAGTAAGATTTATTCTCCATGTATGACACGCCCTTACCCTTGGTTGTTCGGGCAATAATCACAGTTGGACGATCGTGTATTTCGCACGCAGTGTCAAGTGCATCCAATATCTCGCAGATTTGGTGCCCGTGTATTTCAATCACATACCAGTTGAATGCTTTCCATTTATCCACGAAAGGTTCAATGGGCATAATGTCATGCACTGCCCCATCCAGTTGAACATCGTTATAATCCACAATCGCGGTCAGGTTTGAGAGATGTTTGTTTGCAGTCATCATGGCAGATTCCCACACAATACCGCCCTGACATTCTCCATCCCCCATCAAAACATAAATATGACTATTCCGTTTTTCATACCTGGCTGCCATTGCCATCCCGGCGCCTACAGGCAAACCATGTCCCAAAAAACCGGTAGTCATTTCAACTCCCGGGGTTTTCAACCGATCGGGATGTCCCTGCAGGTGGCAATCCAGGTCGCCCCATTTCCATAAGTCCTCATATGGGAAAAAACCCTTCCGCGCCAAAGCCGCGTAAAGAAGTGCAGAGGCGTGTCCTTTACTGTGGATAAACCGGTCACGGTCATCCCAATTTGGATCTTTGGGATTAATCCTCAATTGATGGAAATAGAGTACTGCCAGAATATCTGCAGCAGATAGAGAACCACCCGGATGTCCCGCGCCACGCTTGTGAATCATTTTTAATAAATCTATACGTAACTGCCGGGCAATTTCTTCCAATTCCAGAA
>CAZRKL010000085.1:0-9984 GCA_964600595.1 uncultured Leptolinea sp. | reverse complement strand
ATCATTTTTAATAAATCTATACGTAACTGCCGGGCAATTTCTTCCAATTCCAGAACCAGTGCTTCACTGTGATACGCCATATTCACATCCTCTCCTGTCTAATAGACAGGCTTTTGATTAATGACTACTTGCGCTTGTTTTTCAGATGATTCCAATGCTGCAAGTGAGAATTCAAGGACATTCTTCGCGGTCCTGCCATCTAATTTGGGTTTTCCACCATAATTCAATACATCAATGAGATGATGTGTACAATCGATAAAACTGTCGTGCCATTCATACCGTTCCACTGGAATCTCGCGGGTTTCGCCATCTTTGAATAGAACCAGTGGGGGATAATCCAGGGTTTTTGCCGTGCAGCGGTTGACGATGATGATTCCCCGATCGCCAATTATTTCGACTCTGTCGTCATCTGAGTAATACATGCTATCCATGATCATATTGGGTGTGTAAGCAAAATCCAGTGTTCCGTATTTTCTCTTCCCCTGAAATTGGAACATGATCACCGCGGGCGCATCGATAAAAACACCGGGGCGAACCATGGATTTATCCAGCCAGGCGTTCACTTTGTGTACCGGTCCCATCAAATCATATGCCAGAGAGAAAAGATGGTAGCCGTGATCAAACACCAACGGTCCGCCACCACACTTTGATTCTGTGAATCGCCAAAGCCATGCAGACAGCGGCACTTTCCATTCAGTCTTACTTTTCCCGGTGCCCACATGCATGCGGAGCATTTGCGGTTCGCCAATCACTCCCTGCGTCAGTAATTCTTTGGCTTTGACATGGGGGGGATAAAAAACAAAGTTTTCATATATCCTCAGAACGGTACCGGCTCGTTCTGCAGTATCAATCATCATGTCAGCTTCTTCAAGGCAAAGCGCCATGGGTTTCTGTACAGAAACATGCTTGCCCGCCTTACAGGCGCTCCTGGTCATTTCACAATGCAGGTGATGAGGAATAAGTAATTCAACCAGGTTGATATCAGGATCTTTTAGCAAGGCACCATAATCTTTGTAGACCTTCTCCACACCCCAGCTTTTCGCTTTATCTCTGGCGGTCTTTTCATTGGTGTCACAAACTGCAATAATTTGCGCATCTTCCCGCCCCACATAGCCAAGCTGATGCAAGTCAGAGATGCGTCCGCAACCAACAATAGCAACACCCAGTTTTTTCATAATTCAGTTCCTTGAACACCACTCTCGTGAGACTGATTAATTTGGCGAAGTACATTCTGATGAAAAACACGATTTATTGGAAACCAAATCAATAGCGGCAGCCCGATTAGAATAACAATCGCGGGTATGGGACCAAAAAACAAACGGATACCCAGAAGTGTTTGAGAAGTTTGTTCCATGTTGGCTACATAACCAAAGAGGGTCAATAACCAGCCGGAAGCAGCCAGCGCAATCGCCTCAGAGAGTTTTGTCGCCAGTCCCCACACGCCAAAATACATGCCGCTGCGGTACTCTCCTGTATTCAATCGGTCAAAATCTACGACATCAGGCACCATAGACCAGGGGAATACCCAATTGGATGCGAACCCGATTCCCGCTACAATGGCAATCACATATATCCAGGGTGTTGAATGATCGGGTAAAAAGAAACTCATGGCTACCGCGAGTCCGCCAATGCCCATGCCCAGCGCATAAGCTGGACCCTTATCCCATTTTTCAGATAATTTCTTCCACGGGAAAATGAAAACTACCACGGTAATAAGCAATAATCCCATGATGGGTGTAACCTGCTCCTCCATCTTGAGCTGATAAATAACAAAGTAAGCCATGAGCGTTTTGATAAATGCAAAAGACAGGTTGACAATAAAATACGAAATGATCAGTCTGACAAAATACTTATTCTGAAATGTCAGCTTGATCGCCTGCAGGGGAGGTGTTGTGGATGCGTTATCAACGATATATTTCTTTTCTTTGATCCCTGATGCTGAAATCAACAAGGCGGCTGCTGCGAGGATGCCAAAAATAATCCCAACCATGCCAAAGCCCATCCGCTTCGTCTCAAAGAGACCCACCAGCATGGGAGTAAGAGCTGCCCCCACCAGGTATGCGGGTACAGCCAGCAGCATTCTCCAGCTAGTCAGGCTGGACCTCTCATCGTAATCTTCAGTCAACTCTGAGCTCAACGAATAATAAGGTACGTTGGTCATAGTCCAGAGTGTGTCAAAGAAAATAAAAGTCACCGCGATCCAAATGAAAATTGCCACATTGGTCCAACCGCTGGGCACATACCACAACAACGCAACACTCATTCCCAGCGGGATGGCGCCAAAGATCATAAAGACTCTCCGTTTACCAAACCTGCTCGATGATGTACGATCTGATACCCAGCCGAACAATGGGTCGTTGATGGCATCCCAAATTTTCCCGATCAGCAGCGCTGATCCAACTAACGCGGGAACAATCAATGCGCCATCCGTGTAGAAGAGAAGCAGGTAAAACTGAATGGCAGAGTTAACAAGAGCATTACCAATATCACCGATCCCGTACAACAGTTTCGTCTTGATTGATAACTTGTCTAGAATTGCTCGCGCTTCCATTTAAGCCTCCTACAAGCCAATCTGATGGCGCATCTTCTGCACCTCAGAGGACCAGTTCCCTACATTCCATCTACCATATACACCCAGCCCGCCCAGTGGATCTGTGCCGTAATAAACCGGGACGTGAATAAGCGACAAACCCGGGTGTTTGAATGCACTTTGCAGGGCATCCAGCATATCTTTTACGGAGTATCCACCAGAAACAGCGTGTATTCCATGAATGGATTTTGCCCATTGAACATAATCAACCTGAACAGAATCGCTGGTGGCAAAATCCTTTCCATATTGATCCATTTGCAATCCCGATATTGCAGACATGCGCCTGTTATCCAACAATAATATGCAGCCCCTAGCCTTATGTTCGACCCCATCGATGAGAATTTGCGGATTCATGGTAAAAGATCCATCACCGGTAACCGCCATCGCGTAAAAGGGGATCTGACTGAGACCGGTAGCCAGTAGCGCGGATACCGCGAACCCCATGTAACTGGCTCCGCTGTCTGTGTATGTTTGCCCCGGATATTCATCCTCGGCAATCTGAAAACCATTTGCCTGTACATCACCTGCGTCGAAGATTGCGGGAACATTATTCCGTTTTGCCCACTCAAGAGCAGTAAAAATGGCTGCCGGTTGGGTTAATACTTCCCTGCCCCAGACCGGATCGAATAACACAGGTTGATCGTATCTTGCCTGTTTGAATTCCTGCCATTCCTGCCTTTTCAAATTACAGGCAGACAACCATGCTGATGATTTTGAGTTTGTTGTCGATTTCTTTTTCTCACGATGGGAAAGTTCCGCATTTAACTTTTCCAGCGTTAGCCTGCCATCGCCGACCAGAGCAATCGTATCTGCGTAATGCATGGCATTATTCACATCTGAATTGATGTTTATCACTGCTTTTACTTTAGGAAAACCAGTTCGCGAGCAATCAGATTGGCAGACAAACCGGGTTCCGATGGCAACCAGCAGATCAGCTTCATCCATCGCATAATTGCCACAAATACTTCCTTTGGATCCGCCAACCATCATATTGCGTTTATTGGATGCAGGTACTGCCCCACTCGCAATGGGCGTGGATACAACAACAGCATCTGCAAGCTCCAGAAACTTCGCAAGAGCATCTCCCAAATACCTGCCTCCACCGCCTACTTTTATAACTATCTTCCTGGATTGCTGAATAAGTGCTACTGCCTTTTGATAATCTTCCAGAGAAGATGCGGCCGGCAATCGGGGTGGGTTCCCGTATGGAAACTCTCTTATATTGAAATTATCAATCTGGATCGGCTGCACATTCATGGGGAGCAAAAGGAAAAACGGACCAGCCTGATACGGATGTGAAGTCGTAATCAATCCCCGTTTCAATGCTGTTGGTACTGATCGTGGTGTATGGACTGAGTAAGCCTCACCCATCTGGCTGAACAGCTTCAGGTATTGCTCCTGATGCGGTCGGGGTATCTGCTGCATGTTGTACCCTTCATCTTCTGTTGTTTCATCGCCCAGTAAATACCATATCCCAAGACCATTCGATGCGGGCATAAGCGAAGCTGCCAGCGCGTGCAATGAGCCAGGTCCTATGGAGGTGAATACAGCTGCTTTTTCTTTTGAGATCCAGCGTAATGAAGCAGCAGCGTGAGATGCTTCGACTTCACTTCTAACTCCCACCACCTTCACCAATCCAGCTTCCTGATAGATCCGCAGTACCTCACCCACCTCGGTAGATCCATGCCCCAATACACCAATGAATACATTTACTTCTTGCAGCATCAATCCGAGTACGATAGTTTCTGAAACGGTCGTATCAATATATTGCGGTAATGCACCTGACCGAATGGCATTGGCAATACCCCCAGCAGAGGCAATCACCCGGGCTCTATGTTTTCTTTGCTCCTCAACCACGTGTCGTTGTGTTATCACATCTTCGTCAGGCATGACGACCTCCTAATTGCTACTGCTGTTACTGGTTGCTGCAGATTCCTGGCTGGCAGGTCGAACCAAAGTTCCTTCTTACCGAAACATCCGGTCACCATGGGCGGTTGATTATGGAAACAGAAAATTGCCATTATTTTGTCATGTCTCTCTATCACCCAGAGGCTCCCATTTTGTCCGTGATTTCACCAGTAATTTCTTTATTGCATCTCTTTTATTGCGTATTATGCAACTTAGTTGCACAATATTGATAACAAAAAAGAGAATGGATCATCCATTTCTCTTAAAACTCATTTTATCTGACAGGGCAGCGGCGGTCTTCGTTACACTCTCGGCCAACATGGGAACTTTCTCAAGCGCGATTCTGGCTGTGGGTCCAGATATGCCGATGGCGCCTACCACCTTGCCGCGATAATCGAAAACCGGCGCGGCAATGCAACGCACACCATAGTCAAATTCTTCATCATCGACGGCGTAACCCTGTCTTCGGGCTTGTTCCATATTAAACTTTAACGCATCCAGATCTGTGATGGTTCGGGCAGTAAAACTGGTTAATTCTTCCGGCAACGGAGCACCACCCCAGGCGATCAGCGCCTTACCCAAAGCCGTGCAGTGGAATGGCGCAGTAGAGCCCACTTCTGCATTTACGCGCAAGGTTTCAGGAGATTCAACCTGGTCGATATACAACATTTTTTTCTGTGAACACACACCCAGATGCGCGCACTCTCCGGTTTCTCTGACCAGTTGATGCAAAAATGGTTTTGCCGCCTCACGCAAAGGCATTTTGGTGAGCAAACTACGAGATAAACTCACAATACGCGGACCCAACTTATAGCGCCTGGTATCCGGGTCTTTCTCAGAGAAACCATAATTCGCGAGCGTTGCCAGTAAACGAGAAGCGCTTCCTTTATCAATCTGCAATTCCGCCGCGAGCGAAGTGATCCCCATCCCATCGTCGGAATTTGCCAGTAAATCCAATATTTTTAAGCCTCTTGCCAGTGATTGTATTTCTGCCACACAATTTCTCCTGAATTTAATTGTCGATTAGACAACTACTAAACGTACTCCCCTATAATCTACAACATTATTGGTATCATTTTTATTATCATATCATAATTTGTTGCTATTATTACAACACACTTGTTTATATCACAACAACCAGCCGCTGGAAAGGGGCGATAGACATTATCTATAGTCTATTTCCTGCAAAATATGGTTATTCTACCTGATTCGCTGCCAGCAAGATACAAAGATAAGATGGCTGGTTCACACCTGACTTTTTCTAAATCCAAAGGTCAATATTGGGCAAATCCAACTTGATTGATCATCTCCCCTCTCAGAGATATTTCTTCATCAGGTATGCGCCGAAGTCGTAACGTGATAATTACATCCATCAGCGCTTTGGTTTTGAGATATAATTCAAGCCACAGGGGACCTTATGGCTCAGATACTCATTGCAGAAGACGAAAAAGACATTCGCGAACTGGTAGGATTCACCCTTAAATTAATAGGTCACTCATCACTTCTCGCCGGGAACGGTCAGGAAGCTTTGGACCTTCTCAATAGTAACCAAGTTGATTTAATCCTAATGGATTTACGGATGCCGGTTCTGGCAGGTAAAGAAGCTGCAGAGAAAATAAAAAATAATCCAACAACCTGTAATATTCCCATTATCTTTATGACTGCCAAAGACCAGGACCCTGCAATAACAGGTGAGATCGCAAATGGAGTGGAGTACATTTCCAAGCCGTTCTCCGTGGATTTGCTGCAAAAGAAGGTAACGGAAGTTCTTAGCAGCCAGTCCATCTAATCCATTTCAAGTTTTTCTACGATACTACTCACCGCTGAATTGATCTTTCAGCGGGTTTTCTTTTTCAAATACCACAGTTAATTTGCTCATTGGGATAGGAACAATACTGCCGCAATAACGACATCACAGGCGACTTACATGATTACTCCTGGGAACTATTCTCCTGTTCCAGATCCAATACATTAGAAATATCCGCGCCCAACCAGAATCCACCCATGGAAGGTCTGGTAAGGATCAAGTATGGATACGTCCCTGTCCTTTTCTTTAATTCCACTATCACGAGCGCCGTGATCACTGAACTGGGAGAAGGCAGCATAACCAGGCGGTCACGGCACAGTTCTTCATTGGTCAGGTTTACTTTTTGAAAAAGCTTATCCATTTCGGCAATGGTTTCCACCCCACCTTTTTCTAGCGGGAGCATTATCTGTTCAGTTATCTTTAAGCCCGATATTGCGGTGATTTGTTCAAATGCCATCTTTTGCAACCGAGAACCAAAGTTTAATAGAATCATGTTAACTCTGCTTGTGTGGATCGAGTAAACGTTGAATATGTTGATAATGGTCCCGCTCGTGCCAGCATAACCTGCGTAACACCTTGCGTGGAGACCAGAATTCACCATCTTTCCCAACAACTTGATGGAGGTCAACCAGTTCAGTCAATGTGACCATCATCTCTGCTCTCTCTTTTTGGTATCGCTCAATAGGATCAGATGGCAATAATTCTTCAGCATGCGCCCTGCCCAGCCGATCCATTAGCCACCACTCTGCTCGTCCGATATGCCCCAAGATTTCACGAATTGACATCTTCTCGTCAGGATATTGTCTGTCCAGGGCTTCATCGCTCAGCTTGGAAACCAGAGTCAACATATCCATACGCGCCCAGGTAAGGATCTGCATGGCATGTTCCAAATCCACTTCTGAAACCGGAATCCAGTCTGTTTTAAACCATGCTTTTATCAGTTTGCTGCTCCGATCAACCACATGAAAATGCTCATCGATAAAGTAATCATCAAATATATCCACCAGCCGGATATCAATTTCTGCCGGTGAAAACCAGGGCGTGGGAGTGTGCTTTTCCATCCAGGAAATATAATCAGGGATGGCTTTTGCCATGGAAATAACCGCTGACTGTCCGTCATCACCGTACCCGATGCAACCGAAATGCTCCAGGGTCCAGGCAAGGGAACGGCCTTCATTATTGTTTTCCAATCCAACGAGAACCCGCATTCACGCCCTCCTAAATCAATCTGTTTCTGACGACCAAATCTCGCTGAAGACGAAAATCAGTAGGTTGCTGAAAAATCGCCTTAAGTTCATCCAACGCCTTCAATGCTTGCTTTCGGTCTGCAGTTGGAATATCAATCGCTTCAAATTCATCAACATCCAATACTTTTTGCTGTCCGTCATGAAAAACCAGAAGATCCAAAGCAAGATCGCGATAGACTATGTCCCACCGGCGAATCCGCGCCGGATAAGTAACATTACAATACCAGCCTTTTAGTTTCCCATCATCCCGGTCATAGATCTCAAAAATGTTATACCACTTATCCCGTATATAGATTTCATAAAACAAATCATGATATTTCAGTGACATTCCCTCAAAAATGAAATCGTCCTTGGTGAATTTTGCACTTATGATAATTTGAGTTTTATCACGCATAATCAACTCACCCGGATACCGCCAGACTTCCTTACCCAGGTGATTCTGCTTAATGATCGTCAATTGATTCATGGGGTTTCCGCCGAAAAAACATTTATCTGATCTGGTGGTATGAACAATTTTACCTGATCGCCAACCTGAAGAGCAAAGTCAAGAAGGAAGCGGAAGAATATTCCTTCTGTCGTTGCAAGTGTAGTTCGGAAACCATCCTCAGTGAAAACGGAATCTTTTACGACCGCAGTAATAACATTTTCAGTGTTGTCGCCAGTATAAATTTCCGCTTTTCGTAAGCAGAGTTTTACATCCGTTTCTTGAAACGCAGCTGGGGATGAATCATCTATCTGAACCATAAAATCGCCGATCGTAGTCCGAAAGTATGTTTTTTTATTAGCCATTTTTTTTGCATCGATAAAGTTGGACAACCCCAGGAAGCGAGCAGCCTTTTCAGATGATGGATTCTGAAACACCTGCTGGGGTGATCCTGTCTGGATTATCTTACCATCCACCAAAAGCGCCAGGCGGTCGGCTAATGTAAAAGCCTCTTCCTGGTCGTGGGTGACGTAAATCGCCGGTGTACCTGCTTCTAGAAGAATATCTCGAAGATCAGTAACCAAACCCTGACGAAGGTTTCGGTCAAGCGCTGCCAGCGGTTCATCAAACATGAAGAGTCTCGGGTTACTAGCCAGTGTTCGCGCCAGGGCGACTCGCTGCTGCTCTCCTCCCGAGAGTTCCATCACATCACGTTGCGCAAATGACTTCATCTTAACCTTTTCCAGTGCTTTGTTCGTAATCTCTTGAATTCTTACCGGATCAACCTTCTGCATGGATAATCCAAAAGCCACATTCTGTTCAACGGTCAGATGTGGGAACAGTGCATAATCCTGAAAAACCAGACCAAATTTCCGCCGGTGAACCGGAATATCCAATATTGATTTACCATCCCAGCGAACATCACCTGATTCGGGTTTTTCCAATCCGGCAATAATTCGAAGTAATGTGCTTTTCCCGCTGCCAGATGCTCCCAGGAGAGCAAGGGTCTCTCCACGTAAAACAACCAGATTGATTTCCCGCAGCAGGGGTTTTCCATCATACTGTTTGGATACATCAATTATCTCAAGCATAAGCATACCTCACAGCTTCTGCAATCCGGGTAGACGAAATCTTTCTATCAGCCATATACCCGACCCACAGATTATTAACAAAATAACTGCCATTGCCAAAGCTTGCCCATAATTCAACCCACCCGGTTGTGATAAATACCTGAAAATGGCAACAGGAATGGTAGGAAAATCCGGGCGGGTCAGAAATGCCGTTGCTCCAAACTCACCGAGTGAAATCGTAAAAGCGAAAATAAAACTGGTCATCAGCGCTTTGCGAACAATGGGTAGTTCCACCCTGAAAATTAAATTCACTGGAGAAGCGCCCAAGACAGCTGCACCATCAATGACCTGTGTGGGAATGGCAGACAGGGCAGGCTGCAGGGAACGAATAACAAAAGGCAGGGCAGCCAGTGCGTGGACGGTTGGCAGTATTAACCAGCTGGAACTCCACAGAAGGGGTGGACGACTGTAAGCCAGGAGCAAGCCCAACCCCAGGGTCACCGCGGATGCACCGAGGGGCAATAAAAATATCTGGTCCAACCAACGGATCATTCTCCCCTTCATTCGTAAACCGTAAGCCGTGAATAATCCTATCACACAGGAAATACTCGCAGCGGTTCCTGCCACTAGCAGCGAATTTATGACAGCCCTGATGGGTGAAACATAGAAGATGCTTTGTTGTGTATCATCAAAAAGGGCAAGGTAATACCTCAACGTCAGACCTGTCTGCACAATCCCGCGAAATCCCCGATCGGCTTCCAACACAAGGAAAGACCGTGCAAATAATGCGATAATCGGAGCAACGATAAGGATAAAAAGGATAGATAATCCGGCAACGACAAAAACCCGTTCAATGAAAGTTTTTGGCTCTGTCCGTCTATCCTCATCTCCTGTTGAAAGAAGTGGTAACGGACGACCGCTTAGTCTACGGTATAGCC
>CAZRKL010000084.1:0-11632 GCA_964600595.1 uncultured Leptolinea sp. | reverse complement strand
CGCACTCGCCGTCATTGCCCTGGGAGGGATTGCCTGGTGGCAGCGGCAGAAACTGGCTGGTGTTCAGCGTGCTCTTGGTTTTTTTGCCACTGCCGCGGAGAACAGTTTTGGGTTCGAAGCGATAAATAAAGCGATTGTGGCTGGCACCGAAAAAACTGCTGAACTTATCCGCCCACTCCAAACCGGCCAGTTGAATTGGAATATCGCCGGTATTTTAGGGGCGATCATCATTATTCTCATCGCAGTCGTCTGGGGAGCTTAACATGGCAGATCTTACCTTCATCTGGATCATTCTTATTCCCCTGCTGGCTTCGCCGGTTGCCTACCTGGTCGGCCGTTTCAGCTACCGGATAACCGGTAAAAAAGCGGGCATTAACTTTTCCGCCTGGATCGCGCTGGCAGCAACTTTACTGTCATATTATCCGCTTTATCTTGTTTCATGGCCAGTCAGACAGGGAGCAATCGAACAGTATCAGAATGGAATGATCATCTTCCGGTTTGATGGCATCTCATTGCTGGTGGGTTTTGTCACCATTACTCTGGCTGCCCTTTCGATCTCCTTCTCGATGCGGTATCTCTCTGCAGAGAACGGACAGGAAAAGTTTTATGCGCTTTTCCTGTTCATGGTTGGCTCAATAGTTGGTCTGGCTTGCACCGCGGACCTGTTCAACCTGTGGGTATGGTTCGAACTGATGGCAATTTCGACATATACACTGGTTGCCTTCTATCGCAACCTGCGGGGGGCTCTCGAAGCGGGTGTCAAATACCTGGTGCAGTCTGCCATAGGATCGGTATTGGTATTGCTGGGCATCGCGCTGGTCTTTGGACAGGCGGGCACACTGGATCTGAATCGAATTCGGGAAATCACCATGGTCACGCCCGGTTTACTGGCAGCCGGCGTTTTATTCATTATCGGGTTTGGTGTAAAAGCTGCTCTGGTTCCATTGCACACCTGGCTGCCAGATGCGCATTCCCAGGCACCCAGCAGCATCAGTGCCATGCTGTCTGGTATTGTTATTGAAGCGGGTTTGATCGCTCTCCTGCGCGTTCTCACCAGCTTGAGTTTTGTCTCAAACCGCTGGGGAATCGTGCTTTTAGTTCTGGGAGCCATCAATATGCTAGTGGGCAATCTGATGGCGTTACGTCAGGAACAGGTAAAAAGATTACTGGCTTATTCCTCCATCAGCCATATCGGCTATATGCTCGCCGGTATCGGCGGCGCAATGGTATTTGGTTCCATTGATAGTGCGCAGGGAGGTTTCTTCCATCTCATTACCCACGGGCTTATGAAAGGGTTGGCATTCCTTTCTGCAGGCGCGCTGCTCTATAACCTGGTCATCATTCGCGGTGAACACCGTCCGCTGCTGCGGGATGATTTGATTGGTGCCAGCCGCCGGTTTCCCATGGAAGCGATGGCATTTTCCATCGCCGCGCTGGCGCTCGGAGGTCTTCCTCCACTGGCTGGATTCATGTCTAAATGGCAGATCTTCACCGGCGGGATGACAACCCAAAACCCCTGGATGATTGCCCTGGTGATATTTATGGCATTGAACAGTGTACTCTCGCTTGGCTACTATGCACCGCTGGTGAACCGGCTGTACCGCAAGGAAGCCAGCGATAATGTACTCAGCGCTCCTGAAAGCACCGCCACCATGATGCTGCCGTTGACAATACTGGCAGTCCTGGTAATCGGGATAGGTTTATACACCCCGGCGATACAATGGATGTCTAACGTGGCAGGAAACGCATTCCTGGCAGCTCTGGGTATGTAGGAGAATAGGATGCAGATACTACTTTCACCACCAATTGCTTTCCTGATTTATATTCCGTTAGTACTGGTTTTTGTTCTGGTTGGAAAAAGGATGGCTGGCGAAACAGCCGAATCCGATCTGAAGAAATCCCTTTACGCGAGCGGAGAAGAAGCTCCAACCAGTTTTGCCTCACCTGGCTACAAACCTTTCTTTCTGGTTGCATTATTCTTTGCGATTCTGCATCTTGGGATACTGGTCGTTGGTACGGGTAACTTAAATAACACAGAAGCACTCTTTCTGGGTGGTTTGATACTCGCCCTTCTGGCGCTGGTATTAGGCTGAGACATTTATCGTTATGAGGGAGACATATGACAAATCCAATCACACAAACCTACGATAATATTCTGACCAGCCTGAAAACCTGGGCGCGGATCAATTCTCCGTGGGCAATCCATTTCAATAGCGGTTCCTGTAATGGTTGCGATATTGAAATTCTGGCAACACTCACACCCAGATACGATCTGGAACGGCTGGGCATTAAACTGCAGGGAAGTCCGAGACATGCAGATGTACTCATCTGCACCGGACCTGTCAGCCGTCAGGCGAAAGACCGCTTACTCCGTACATACCACCAGATGCCTGAACCAAAATTTGTGGTAGCTGTTGGCTCGTGTGGTATTTCGGGCGGCGCTTTTCAGGGATGTTACAATGTCGAGGGTGGTATAGATAAGGTCATCCCGGTGGATGTCTATATTCCAGGTTGCCCACCCCGTCCGGAAGCAATCATTTACGGAGTGGCTCAACTTCTCGAATCGTTAAAACCGGAAAACCAGAACCAAAAACGCACGCCAATCACCATCTCGGAAGATGAAGCAAAAAAGATGTTTGATCAACAGGCGAATGCAGATGTACCCACGGGAGAATAAAATGGATACACAAAGCTTACTCAAGCAGGCACAAGAATTACTCTCCCCTATTTCGACTGATACGAATTTCCCGGAAGAAAACCGGATGGATATCTTTCTGACCCCGTCCGCTCTTATCCCGGCGGTTGAAAAACTTCACACAACACATTGGGGTTATCTCTCTGCCATCACCGGCCTGGATCATATTCCATCTTCGCAAAGCACCTCTGAAGAGAGAGAGTGGGCGCATACCGCGGAAGGCGAAGAACAAACCGGCTTTGGTTACAGCGGATCAATAGAAGTCCTGTATCATTTCTGCTACCGGGCTGCCATTCTAACCCTCCGGGTTCAGTTGCCTTACCAACACACGGTTGTTCCGAGCCTCTGCCATCTGATCCCATCGGCCACCTTGTTTGAACGGGAACTTATGGAAATGTTCGGAGTGATTGTAGAAAACACACCCAATACAGACCACCTCTTATTGCCAGACGACTGGCCAGCCGGGGTTTACCCGTTGCGAAAAGAATTTACCGGTTTTGATTCATATGATGAAGGGACAGGTGATACCGATGACGCTGCATGAACAACCTGAAAAGTTTATTGTTCCCATTGGACCACAACATCCGGCATTAAAAGAACCCGGACATTTTGAATTCACGGTAGATGGGGAAATTGTTACGGATGCATCCGTTCGTCTCGGTTTCGTTCATCGCGGTATTGAAAAAGGTACTGAGAACCGCAACTGGAACCAGGATCTATATCTCCTGGAAAGAATTTGTGGCATTTGCTCGCATGTACATGCCATGGCTTTTGCTCTGGGTGTGGAAAAATTAGCAAAAGTCACCGTCCCACCCCGTGCGCAGGCGATCCGCGTAATCGTAGCTGAATTGGAAAGACTCCACAGCCACATGTTGTGGCTGGGTGTTGCCGCGCATGAAGCCGGATTTGATACCCTGTTTATGTACACCTGGCGTGACCGTGAAATTGTAATGGATTTGCTCGAATCGCTCTGCGGGAACCGGGTAAATTATTCAGCCAATGTACTGGGTGGGGTCAAAGTGGATATCAATGACAAGATCCGTGACAGCATTTTGAAAGGGATCGAATACCTCGAACCGCGGACAAAAATGTATCTTGACCTTGTCACAACCGAGCGCACCCTGATTGGAAGAACCCGGGGTATTGGTTTTATGACCCGCGAAACTGCAGAAGAGTTGGGCACTGTGGGTCCCACCGCCCGCGCTTCTGGCTTGGATCGTGATGTGCGCATAGAAGCCCCGTATGCGGCGTACCCAGATTTCCCGGCACAGATCGTGATGGAAGAAAAAGGCGACCTGGAAGCCCGTTTTGTGGTGCGGGTTAAGGAGCTTTTTGAGAGCTACCGCCTGATCCGCGAAATTCTCGATAAACTTCCAGAAGGTGATATCTCCATCCGGGTACCCCGGCGCATCCCCGAAGGCGAAACTATCAGCCGGGTGGAAGCTCCGCGGGGTGAGTTGTTTTATTACATCAAGAGCAATGGCACAGAATTTCCAGAGCGGGTCAAAGTCCGCACACCCAGTATCAATAATTTCGCATCGGTAATTGCCACTGCCGTCGGTCACACCCTGGCGGATATTCCCATGATCCTTTCAGGAATTGACCCCTGTTTCTCGTGCAATGACCGCATGGTTTCCATTCGCAAGGATGGTGAACTGTTCACCCCTGATTGGGAAGAAATTCGAAAATACGGGATTACATACTACGCATGAGCCACAACATTCCATCCATCATCTCTTTATTGTTCTTCCCGGGCGGACTATTTGTCATTCTGGGAGGTCTGGTATACGAGTATATCGACCGTAAACTGGTTGCGCGTTTTCAGAACCGTATCGGACCCAGGTTTATCCAACCATTGGCAGATTTTATTAAACTGCTCGCTAAGGAAGAAGTCATTCCACAGGGTGTCAACCCGGGTCTTTTCCAGGCGCTTCCAGTCGTTGCGCTGGCATCAGCACTGACAGCCTCGCTTTATATACCCATGGCAGGCTTTCAGCCAGCGTATCACTTCCGCGGCAGCCTCATCGTCACCCTGTACATGCTCAGTGTACTGACAATTTGCACCGGCCTTGCGGGGGCGAATGTTGCCAATCGCTTTTCGCTCATTGGCGCGACACGTACCATGACGCAGCTTTTCTCGTATGAAGCCCCCTTCTTGCTGGCATTGCTAGGACCAGCTATTGCCGCCGGCAGTTGGGATATCACCACCATTCATGGGTACACGCTCAGCCATACCTGGATGATTGTTACCCAACCCATCGGATTTATCGTCGCGCTGATTGGTTTAATGGGCAAACTCGAACTGCCCCCATTCGATGCCCCTGAAGCAGAGACTGAGATTGTATCAGGCGCTCTCACCGAATATTCAGGTAGAGGGTACGCCCTCTTCCGGCTGGGCAGGAACGTGGAACTGATTATCGGGCTTACCATGGTCGCTGCATTTTACCTGGGTGGCTTGTCAAATCCTTTATTTTTTCTGCTGAAAACGCTCGGTCTCCTTCTGGTGATTGCCGGTCTGCAATCTCTTTTTGCCCGGTTGAGAATTGATCAGACTGTTGGATTGTGGTGGCGGGCAGGTGCATTGCTGGTTTTGGTCCAATTACTGGTGATTGTCTTACTTAAGACTACAGGAGTAGTAGCATGAAAATCGGCAGCATGATCGGCGATATTATCGCTTCATTATTCAAGAAACCAGCCACGGTTCAATATCCATACGAAAAAATGCAGGCTCCAGAACGCTACCGGGGTAAACTGGTCTGGAATCCAGAAAAATGCACCGGGTGTCAGTTGTGCATCAAAGACTGCCCATCTGATGCCATTGAATTGATAACCATTGATAAAGCTAACAAGCGCTTTGTCATGCGTTATGATGTGGACAAGTGCACTTATTGCGCGCAATGTATTGAAAACTGCCGTTTCAAATGCCTGGATATGGATCAGAACGACTGGGAACTGGCATCCATCAAGAAACAACCTTTCACGGTTTATTATGGACGAGAAGAAGACATCCAATTCCTCCTGGCAAGAAAACCTGATGAAGGTAATCCATGCCCGGAACCCGACGCCGGATAAGCCGATTGCCATTGTAGGCATGGGGCAGCCGCTCAAAGGGGATGATTCCGTAGGGATCATGATTATCGAACGGCTGGAAAAAGCCGGAATTCCATCGAAATACTTGCTCATAAACACCGGTGCGGTTCCTGAAAACTGCACCGGTATTCTTCGGAAGCATTCTCCGAATCTTATTCTGTTTATCGATGCTGCACAATTGAATTTATTACCAGGAGAAATTGGACTTTTCCATTATTCTCAGGTTGAAAGTCTTGGCGTTTCCACACACTCAATACCATTTGATATCTTATGTCATTATATAGTGAGTGAAATAAAAGCTGATATCTGGATACTCGGAATTCAACCAACGCAAAACAATTTTCTTGAACCTGTTTCCATCGAAGTACAAAACTCCGCTGAGGAAATCATCCAATTTTTTGTTAGTTCTGCAACATAAAGAACCGGGAGAAGGTATCTCCCGGTTCTTTTCGACTTACGTTCACTATTTTATTTTTCTCAGTTGCTCTTTCAATTTTTCGGCAGATTGCTGGAAGGTAAACAGTTTTTGACGCTCTTTATCTACGACAGCAGGCGGTGCTTTTGTAGCAAAAGCGCTATGCAAAAGATCATCCAGCCGGGTAATCTGGCTGTTCAATTCATCCAATTCTTTCTGCAATCTTTCCTTCTCGACAGCAGTATCAATTTCTTCTTCCAGGTGGAGGAAAACCTCAACTCCTGCAACCACAATCCCTGAAATGGCATCCACATCCGCTGGTCTTTTATCGCGCACCAACACCTGGCTGCGATCCAGATGACCCAGAAAACAGATGGAACCAAGCTGCGCCTGGACTGTACTGATCTTATCACCACAGTAGAAATGCGCTTCCAGCTTCTTCCCGGGGGTAATGTTGTTCTCGGTCCGGTAATTTCGGATAGCCCTGACAATATCCATCACCAGATTGAATTGATCCAAAATCTTTTCTTCATCTTTTTCAGGTTTGCCCGGTTCAGGGAAACGAGCGGCGATGAGGGCATCCTGCCAGCCGAGGGTTGGTTCATAACGGGCTGCATGCTGCTGGCAGGTTGATTTTAGGTGTGTCCAGATTTCTTCTGTCACAAAAGGAATAAACGGATGCAGTAATCGCAGGGATGTATCCAGTACTTCCACCAGGATTTGCGCTGTGTAATAAGCCTTATCTGAACTTTCAGCCATCTGCATCTTGGAGATTTCCACGTACCAATCTGCAAACTCAGCCCAGAAGAAATCGTAAATTTGCCGCCCGGCTTCTCCATACTGATGGGAAGAAAATAGGCGGTCCACATCCCGAACAAGCTGCGCCAGGCGGGTGCGGATCCATTTGTCTGCCAGTGTCCATTCAGGCTCCTGCCTGGGGGCAGCCGGAGCATTACTGATATTCATCATGCTAAAGCGGGCAGCATTCCACACCTTGTTGATGAAGTTGCGGTTGGCTTCGACCTTTTTCACACTCAGGTTCATATCATTCCCGGGGGTGGAACCCACCAGTAATGTGAAGCGGAGCGCATCTGTACCCATTTCGTCCATAACAGTGAGCGGATCAATTACATTGCCTTTGGTTTTGCTCATCTTGGCGCCGTGTTCGTCACGGATCAACCCATGGAGATACACAGTGTGGAAAGGCGGTTTTCCCGTGAACTCAATACCATCCATTATCATGCGCGCTACCCAGAAGAAAAGGATGTCGTACCCTGTCTCAAGGATGGAAGTCGGGTAGAAGTACTTGTAATCAGGTGTTTCTTCCGGCCAACCCAGCGTAGAGAAAGGCCATAGACCGGATGAGAACCATGTGTCGAGCACATCCGGGTCTTGCTCCAGTTTGCTGCTGCCGCATTTGGGGCATTCTGTCGGATCTTCACGTCTTACAATCATCTCGCCACATTCCTGGCAGTACCAGACTGGAATTCTGTGTCCCCACCACAATTGGCGGCTTATGCACCAATCCTGGATATTTTCAAGCCAGTTATAGTACACCTTGGTGAATCGGTCGGGAACTATCTTAATCTCACCATTCCGGACTGCTTCCAAGCCGGCATCTGCCAGTGGTTTGATGGTAACAAACCACTGGGTACTGATCATGGGCTCAACAATCTCGCCACCCCGTTGTGTACGGGGAACGTTGAGAGTATACGGCTGTTCTTTTAATACCAGCCCGGCATCAAACATATCCTTCCAGATTTTCTTGCGGCATTCAAACCGGTCCATACCGGCATATTTGGCGCCCACTTCGTTTACCCGGGCGGAGGTATCAAACATAGATAACATGGGCAGGTTGTGGCGTTGCCCAATGGCATAATCATTGGGATCATGCCCGGGTGTGATCTTTAGCGCGCCGGTTCCAAAATCACGGTCTACATAAGTATCGGCAATAACCGGGATCTCTCTTCCCAGGATGGGAACGATCACTTTTCTGCCAACAAAATTCACATAACGAGGATCCTGCGGGTGAACTGCAACCGCGGTATCCGCCAGGATGGTCTCAGGGCGGGTGGTTGCGACCGGGATATATTCAGCGCTGTCTCCTGCAAGCATATATTTGAAATAGTATAAAGTACCAGGCTCTTGAGAGTATTCCACTTCCAGGTCAGACACGGCAGTTTTTAACCCGGGCGACCAGTTGATCATCCGCGGACCGCGGTATATAAGCCCCTTTTCGAATAACCTGACAAACGCCTCGCGAACCGATACCGAGAGTCCTTCATCCAGCGTGAATCGAGCCCGTTTCCAATCGCATGAGGCACCCAGCCGACGGATCTGGTTGAAGATAATTCCGCCGTACTTTGCCTTCCACTCCCACGTTGTTTTGAGGAATTCCTCACGACCAATTTCCTCGCGCGATGTACCCTGTTTTTCAAGCATCTTTTCCACCTGGAGCTGGGTGGCAATTCCCGCGTGATCGCTGCCCGGTACCCACAGGGTGGGTTCCCCCTTCATCCGGTGGTAGCGGATCATCAGGTCTTCCATCGAGACAAACATGGCATGCCCGAGATGCAGTTCACCGGTCACATTGGGCGGCGGGATGGAGATTACAAATGGTTTTTTACTGGCGTCAAAACCCGGCTTATTTGGGTCATTCGTGGGCTCAAAATAGCCGTTCTTTTCCCAGAATTCGTACAACCGTTGCTCTGTATCCTTAAAATCATAGGCTTTGGGTAAATTAATTTCGGGCATTCTTTCCTCCATCGCGGGCAATAATGAATATAAAATCGCATCGAAAAATTAAACAAAAAATCCTTTATCCTGATGAGGACGAAAGGAATCTTCCGCGGTACCACCTCGGTTCGCCTACGAAGGCGCGCTCTCTTCGCTGTAACGGGCTGCCCGTGCCGTTCTACTCTCCCGGGGGATTTCTTCGGCATTCCATCTCAGGCGACATTCAAATCTTTTCTCTGCGGGTGCTTCCAGCCTGTGGCAGCCCTTCTCTTTCAGAGTTCCTGATCTTACTCTTCCTGATGGAAAGATTATAACATAACCTGAAAAGGCGAAAATATACCATGCTGGATATAATAAATGGATATGAGCACCTGGTTTCTACGTATTAAAAGATTTTTCTCCCCTGCTTTTATTTGTTTTCTATTCTATATAGTCTACATCGCCATCACTCTTGCAGACCATAGCTGGGATCCGATGGCGCTTGTGCGCGTGGGAGGACACTTTGACCCACGTGTCGGCGGGCAGGAGATGGGTTACGACGGGCAATTCGGTTACCAGATCGCCCTTGACCCACTGCAGGGGTGGCAGTACGTGGATATCCCCGCGTACCGGTACCAGCGCATCCTGTACCCCCTGCTCGCGCGGGCTGTCGCATTCGGGCAGGCAGAAATCATTCCCTGGGTAATGCTGATCATCAACATCTTCTCGGCTGTGATGAGTGTCTGGCTGCTGGGGAAAATTCTTCGTAACAACGGCTACTCACCCTGGTTTGCGCTCAGCTATGGATTGTTCATCGGCACGCTGATGTCGATCCGCCTAAACCTCAATGAACCGCTCGCTTACCTGCTGGCAATTCTGGGGATGTACCTGATCGAGAAAACCAGGATAAAGTGGGCTATTCTGGCTTTTGCCCTTGCAGCCCTGACCAAAGAAATCATCATCCTCTTCCCGCTGGCTTTTGGGTTGGAGTATCTATTTAAGAAAAGAATGAAATCAGCGGCTGCGATGGTGCTTGCCATCATACCGCTGGGACTCTGGAAAACAATCCTTTTCTTCTGGCTGCACGACTGGGGTCTAAATTCGGGCGGAGCCATGGCGACTCCCTTTGAATGGCTGCCCTACGCAGGTTGGTGGAAACTCGCCATGATCAACTTTGGCGGTTTTTTACAGATCAGCCTGGTGATTCTGCCGCTGGTGATTTTGCCATCCATCTTGGGAATCTGGATTAGCTTTAGAAGACTCATCAACAAGACCTGGACAGCCGAAGTGTTCCTGGTTTTGTTCTATGCCGGATTGATTCCTTTCTTGCCCATGTCAAATATCGTCGATCCGATGGGAATCAGCCGCATGCTGATGTCACTGATCATCGGGTTCTTGTATTTGGGCGCGAAGCAGAAATCAATATCGGTTTTGAAAAATTCGCTGCTATTTTGCCTGACATCCATATTTATCTGGAAGGATGCATTCCTGCCGGTGGGAACATACCGGGAATAAACTAATCCGTGCCATCCACAATATAGGCGCGGGTATATGCGGCCTCCTTTCGCATTGTCCAGGCAGGTGCATACTCAGGGGAACTAAGCCAGGTTTTGGCTTTTTGCCGGTCTTCAAACTGCAGAACCACAATCCGGCTGGGTTGATTATCACCTTCCACAAGTTCCGGGTCACCCCCGCGGACCAGATACTTACCACCATAAAGATTCAAGGTGGGAGGCGATAGTTTCTTATAGGCTTCGTATATTTCTGCATTGTGTACATCTATCTCAAGGATGATGTAGGCTGTCATATTCCTCCTAAAAAAAGAGCGAAGAGAATTTTCTTCGCTCAAAATGGTTTCTATCTGCCCATACTCACTACCTGGTCATCCCAGCGATGCCAGTCTCCGAAACGCTCATTCACTACCTTTTTACCCTCACCCGGGCAGGGCATTCCAGCCAGTTCCAGATCGGCATCCACCATAATCCGCACCAGTTCATGGAATTTCACCCTGGGTTCCCAGTGCAATTCTTTCTTTGCTTTGGAAGGATCCGCAAGCAGGTAGTCTACTTCGGTTGGACGGAAATAGCGTGGGTCGATCTCCACATACTGGTGCCAATCCATATCCGCGTAGCCAAAAGCCTCATCCAGGAATTCGGAGATCTTGTAAGATTCACCTGTTCCGATGACAAAATCATCGGCTTTATCTTGCTGCAATATTTGCCACTGTGCTTCGACATACTCGGGAGAGTAACCCCAATCGCGCCGGCTCTCCAAATTCCCTAAAAACAGTTTCTTCTGACGGCCGGCTTTGATTTCTGCCAGAGCACGGGTGATCTTCCGTGTGACAAAGGTCTCACCACGGCGGGGAGATTCATGGTTAAAAAGGATTCCGTTGGATACAAACAGGTTGTAACCTTCGCGGTAATTGCGGGCGACCCAATATGAGTAGACCTTGGCGGCAGCGTACGGGCTGCGGGGTTCAAAGGGTGTCTGCTCGTTTTGGGGAGGATTTGTCCCGCCAAACATTTCAGAAGAGGATGCCTGATAGAAGCGGGCATCGATTCCGCTCTTGCGCATGGCTTCAAGAATGCGGATGGTCCCCAAACCGGTTACATCGCCGGTGTATTCGGGCATATCAAAACTAACCCGCACATGACTCTGAGCAGCCATGTGATAGATTTCTTCCGGTTTGATGGAATAGATGACATTAACCAATG
>CAZRKL010000083.1:0-11701 GCA_964600595.1 uncultured Leptolinea sp. | reverse complement strand
GGCAGATGCCTGATCTTTCTGTCGATTACATCGCCGACCAGGCGCATGTTCCTTATGGTCCGCGTCCACTGCAGGAAGTGCGCGGATACGCCGAAGAGATCACCCGCTTTTTATTGAGCGAAGGGGCTCAGCTCATCGTCATCGCCTGCAATGCCGCGTCTGCCACAGCGCTGCACCACCTGCGGGCTACCTTTCCCACCATCCCATTCGTAGGGATGGAACCGGCGGTCAAACCTGCCGCAGAACATACCCACTCGGGTGTGGTAGGGGTACTCGCTACTCCAGCGACCTTCCAGGGAGAGTTATACGCATCGGTAATTGAAAGATTCGCAACTGATGTTAATGTCCTCCAGGACACTTGCCCCGGGTTGGTAAAACAGATCGAAGCAGGAAAACTGGATACACCAGAGACAGAGGGAATTTTACGCAAGGCTCTGGAACCAATGATTGCTGAAGGAATAGATACTGTGGTGCTGGGGTGTACACACTACCCCTTTGTCATCCCCCTGATTCAGAAAATCGTTGGAGACAGGGTACGGGTGATCGATCCGGCGCCCGCGATCGCACGTCAGGTTCAACGTCTGATGGAAGCAAATCAAATTGAAATGCAACCCGCAGAACCGCCGGTATTGAAGTTTTACACCACGGGTAACATTGTTGAACTGGATGGCTTTCTTCACACCACGCTGGGCATCAGGGTGAAATCTCAACCCCTAAATTGGACTCTGGATAACAGGCTGATCCGCTAACCCAAAGCATTAATATAACCTGAACTATTTTTTCGCTCCCTGCAGGAATACATCCACCAGGTGCTTGATAAACTCTTCGTCTGATTCCCCATCAGATATGCTTGATTTTCCCAGGAAAGCAGGCGAGATCAGGCGGATGATAATCGGTCCAAGGAAGATTTGCAGCCCTGACTGAGCAGGAATCGGTTTGAGTATGCCTTCTTCGGTCTTCTTCTTCAGATACTTACTGATTGGCAGCCACAAAACAGTCTCGATCCGCTTAACAAGCAGGGGAATCAACTCCTGATGGCTTTGCATCGTTCCAATGAACATGGGCACAAATTTTGATAAACGCGGATCTCTGAGGATATGCTGATAGGTCATGCCAACCAGGGTAAGGTATTCTTCCGGAGGTTTACCCTGCTCATTTTCGAGCATTTTCTGAAGATCATCCATCACCCGAAAACTATTCAGGCACGCTTCAAATAGACTGGTTTTACTGGGAAAGTAATGATAGATCAACGAGGCGCTGTTTAAACCCGCTTCTTTAGCGATCAGTTTGTTGGTCGTTCCCTCAAAGCCATAACGGGCAAAACACTCTATGGCCGCCTGAATTATCTCCGCTTTCTTTTCCTCATGTTGTGTAGCTGGTCTTCCCATATTCATCACTCCATTTAGCGAGCTAGCGTCGTAAAAACATCCTCCAGCGTCGGCTCTCCCCGCTGAATCGATGTCACATTGATGCCAGCCTTGTTCAGGATTTTTTCAAAATCCCGCTCACGGAGATCGCCATCAGTGATCATGCGGATGTGATCTCCAGCCAGGCTGGCAAGTTTAACCTCAGGAATAGCATTTAATATTGTCAATCCGTTAGTCAAAGAACTGATGTACAACTCGCTCACATTCCCCTTAATATACCTTTCTTTTAGAGCCCGGGGGGTATCCATTGCCAACAATTTGCCATTACGCATCATTCCAACACAGTTGCAATACTCAGCTTCATCGAGATAATGGGTGGTAACCAGAACGGTTACTCCTTCCTCAGCGAGGCTGTATATCAAATCCCAGAAGTTGCGCCTGGCGGTGGGGTCCACACCCGAAGTTGGCTCATCCAGAAACAAAACCTTAGGCTCGTGTACCAGTGCTATTCCCAGTGCCAGGCGTTGACGCCAACCAGCGGAGAGTTCACGGGTAAGGGTGCGTTCGTGACCCTGCAGCCCGGTTCGGGAAATGGAAGCAGATATCTGCCGCGCATCGGTGATACCATACGCTCCTGCGTAGAAAGTAAGGTTCTCGAGAACAGTCAGGTCATCGTATATGGCGAACTTCTGCGACATGTACCCCGCCCGGGCACGGACTTGTTCTGACTGCTGAAAGGAATCATAACCGAGCACTGTGGCGCCACCTGAAGTTGGTTTTAATAATCCAAGCAGCATGCGGATGGTTGTAGTCTTACCACTGCCATTCGGTCCAAGATAACCGACAATATCTCCCCTGGCTATCTGGAAACTGACATGATCAACGGCAACAAAATCGCCAAAATTACGGGTCAGCTCATTGACCACAACAACACTTTCAGACATTTTGATTCTCCCCGCCGTTTTGAGGTTCCTGACCTGCCAGGGCAATGAACACATCTTCGAGACCAGGCGGGATCACCCGGACCAGGTCCACCTTTCCGCCCATATCAATCAGTGATTTTTTTATGCTGTTCAGATGTTCAGGTTTAGCCTGATCCTTCAGGCGGATATGCAGGGAATCGCCAAACGCGTGCGCGTCAGCCACCAGAGGCAGGTTTCGCACGGCATTTTTGAGAAAGGGCAGGGGATGCCCGACCAGTTCCAAAATTCGACCCGTGAGGATGGAGCGCAGCTCACCCGGCGTGCCTTCGGCAATTATTCTACCGTGATGCATGAAACCGATGCGATGGCAACGCGCCGCTTCATCCATATATGGAGTAGAAACCAAAACAGCGACCTTTTCACGATTTAAGTCATTCTGATGATTAACCAGCGAAATAATCAACTGCCAGAAATCCTGGCGGGTAACCGGATCTACCCCGGTGGTTGGTTCGTCAAAGAGAAATACCTTTGGCTCAACCACCAATGCAGAAGCCAGACCAAGTTTTTGCTTCATTCCACCCGACAACTGCCCGGCAAACCTGTCCTTGAAATCTGCCAGGCCAACAAATTGAAGAATTTCCATACAACGGGGGTACCATTCATCTGATTTCAATCCACGGACTTCAGCGAAAAAGCGGATATTTTCAAGCACAGTCAGGTCTTCATAGAGTGAGAAACGTTGTGAGAGGTATCCAATCTGCTGGCGGGCTTGATCTGCTTCATGGGTGATATCGAATCCCGCAACTGTTATGTTTCCCGAATCCAGCTTAAGCGCACCACACAGCAGACGTATGGTGGTCGTCTTGCCTGCCCCATCTGCCCCAACCAGCCCGTAGATCTCACCTTCACCGACCTGCAAGGACACATCATCCACTGCATTGACACCTTTGAATCTCTTACAGATGGATACAGCCTTGATAATTTCAGCCATGGGTAATCTCACACTTCATTTTTATTCAAAGGTAACATCGGCTGGCATGCCGGGTTTTAGCCTGGTGTTTTCATCCAGCACTCGTAGTTTCACCGCGAAGACAGTATTCTGCCTGCCTTCCACCGTCTGCACATTGCGCGGGGTGAATTCCGCCTGATCGGCAATATGAATAATGGTGGCATCAAACTTCTCCCCTGGGAAAGAATCCACTTGCACGCTGGCTGCCATTCCTAAAACAACTTCACCAATGCGGTTTTCGGGCACATATACAGTAAGTGTCAGGTTATCCAAATCCCCTACCTGAAGGGCTGCGTATCCTGCGGAGATCACCTCGCCGGATTCGATCATGCGCGTAAGAACGACTCCATTGACCGGAGAACTGATTTTCAGCAGGCTGATTTGGGTATCGAGCAGCTGCAGGCTGGCTTCAGCCTGTTTGACCGCAGTCTCTGCCTGGTTTAAAGCTGCCTGTGCCTTTTCGAGGTTTGCCTGAGCCGCAGCTAATTGGAGGGATGAGGGACCCGTCTGGAGGCTGCGGGCATAATCCAAAGCGGTATCATAGGTTTCCTGAGCAATCATCATCTCAGCGCGGGCGGTTAAAATATCTTCGGCATCATCCGTTTTCAATTCATCATCGTAGGCATCCTGAGCATCATCCAAACGGTCTTCCGCGTCATCATACAACGTCTGAGCCGCTTCTCGCAGCTCATAGCTGCTGGTGGCATCCTCAGCCTGTTCGAGAACCTTATCTGCGATCAGAAATTGCCTGCGTGCTTCAAGGAGTTCCTGTTCCAGGGCGAGGAAGGTGGAGCCACCCAGGCGTTCCATCAGATCATCCAGGCGAGTCTGTTTGGCTTCAAGTTCTGTTCTGGCAGAATCGATCTGTTTCTGGGCATTTATCAACTCTTCAGAGCGGGTAAAATACCAAACCGGTTGGTCAAACTCAGCAGGCTCATCCTGGTTCCAGTTTTCAACCCGCAATAAGACGTCTTCGGTAAGAATCGCCTGCAGGGTAAGATCGTATTGGGCTTTCACAGATTTTTCGTTTGCCCTGGCAGTATCCACCGCTGCCCGGGCAGAATCCAGGGTGGCAGATGCCTGCCCGAGCTGAGCTTTCAGTACTGTTCCATCTAATTCAAAGAGGATGTCGCCTGCATTCACATAATCCCCTTCATCAGCATAGATAGCAGCAACCCTGCCTGAAAGTTCAGCCGAGATGGATGTGGAATCCACCTCGATCGTACCAGAAGCAGTCAATTTGTCAGCCTGAACAGCCCTATTGTTCCTCCAGTAAAAATATCCGGCCACACTGATGATCAACAAGACGATTACCAGCGCAATGATTATGGGAGATCTTTTGTGAGACATAGTCAACTCCTGTGAATGGGTCTTTATCATTAATCCAATCGTTTACGAAAGCGCAACGCCGCGGCTGCCATGATGACAAAACCGAAGATGACCAGCGCAATCATGTCATTTTGAACCATTTGTAACCCGACACCTTTCAACAACAGGGCGCGGATGATATTCAAGAAATAACGCAGCGGCACAAAGTAAGAGGTTATCTGCAAAACAACCGGCATATTCTCGATCGGGTAGAAAAAACCGCTTAAGAAAATCGCTGGCAGATAAGTCATGAAAACTGTCAGCATGGATTCCTGCTGGGTATTTGCCACTGTCGAAGCGAACAACCCTATCCCCAAACCGGAAAAAAGGAAAGTGCTGCAGGCAAGAGCGATCACCAGCAGTGAGCCGCGGACAGGCACACCAAACCAGAAGTGCCCCACCGCAATCACTTCAAACGCATCAAAGAGAGAGAGGATCACATAAGGGGTGATCTTGCCGATGACCAGTTCCAGCGGGCGGATAGGAGTAATGATCAATTGTTCGATGGTTCCCCGCTCGCGTTCTCTCACCACCGAGGTGGCGGTAATAATGGCTGTAATCGCAAATAGGATCATGCCGATTACGCCAGGCACCATGAAATAGGATGAATTCATATCCGGGTTATACAAAACGGATGTACGGACATCCACTACCGGCTCCAGAGAGAGTTTGAGACCAGAGCGGGCAATTTTTTGCTGCATGACATCGATGGAGAATGCCTGTCCGATTAACTGAGCGGCAGATAACGCTGGTGAAGCCAGGGTGGGATCAGATCCATCGAGAATAAATGCAACCTGCGCTTCGCCTTTTTCCATTTTTTGGCTGAAATCAGGCGGGATGATTAAGCCCGCTTTTATGATGCCTCGATCAATTTGTTCATGCATTTCATCGAGGGATTCAACCATCAAGGTCAGCTTAAAATAATCGGCTGCTTTATAAGCCTCCAGCAACTGGCGTGATTGCGCGCTGCGGCTTTGATCAAATACCGCCAATGGAATATCACGGATCTCATTTACCGTGGCATACCCAAGGAGGAACAGCTGCACCAGCGGAATTACAAGGATCAGGGCAAGCATCCGCTTGTCACGAATAAGCTGAATAAACTCTTTACGGATGATGGAAATCAGGCGAGTCTTCATAGCTGCTCCAGACCATCAGGTTCGCCGACATAAACCAGTGAACCCGATTTGCTTATTTCTGAACTGATCCCGTTATTATTTTATTGACCAGTCAATAAATATTATAGCGAGAAAAAATCCCCTGTCAAGATGGCAGGGGATAATTTAATCAGCAGAATTACGCATCACCAGGATAAATGTGGACTATTGCCAGATCAGAAGAGGATATATGCATCCCCTGCATGTCTTCAAATGTCAGGTTGATCTCTTCAAGGTTGAGCGCTTTTTTAAGCTGGTCGAAGATCCCAAGATAACTGGTATTAATTCGAAAATCCCAGTTCAGTTTTAGTTCGCCTGCGATACCGCGAATTAACTCTTCACTTTCCGCCTCGATCTCGCAGAAATCCCCCATTGGCAACTCATCCACCACGATCTCTGCTCCCCGATACTCCCAGGTTGTCCGGAATTTTTCGTAGATGACCATCACCCGATATCCGAGTGCCTCGAGAATGCGGCGAGTGGTTGAGAAATCACTCACCTCCACTTCCAGTTCAACCCGGTCGGTGATCTCACCCAATTGATCCGGAGTGCCCTTAAAAGTGAGCCGAACTCGCTCGTCCTTCCGCAGGCGCAGCGCCTGACCACGAGCAGAGATCAGTTTTTCGGGTGTATCGAATCGCAGATTCCATTCATTTACCCGTGGATGTCTGACTTTGCCACCGAGGGCTCCCAATTTTTCTTCGAGCAAGCCTTTGTTCTGCAGGTGGAACTTAATTTCCATTTCGCGATCTGCCATGAGATTAGTGTTCCTTTCTGAACGATGGCGGGTACATCCAGGAAAACATGAGGATGAAAACCAGAATATTGACCAACAGGTACATTTGCCAGCGGGCATCGACAGGGTTAACTGAAATAATCAGCCGGTCAATCCAGAATGCGGCGGAAAAAGCGGTCACAGCCATCATCACCAGTATCCGAGACCAGGGGGTGTTTACCAGACAGCCCCAGGCAACCCAGGCAGAGAATACCCCCCAGATAAAACTGACATTCAGCTGATACCAGAGAACAAAGGGGCCAACCATCTGCCACAATAAGATGCTGTGGACCGCGTACCAGCCAAACCGGTAGAAACCTGCCAGCGCGACCAGGGCAAAAACTAAACCAGCAAGAAAGAGCCTTCTATTCGGTTTGTTTGTTTGTGACAATGTTTGAACTTCAGTATCCGGCTGCATACAAGTAGATTATACCTGCTGCAAATCAAGATTCCGGAGTGGTTACAGGCAACCCTTCCAGCTTATACAGGTAATAAAGCATTTCGTGACGCTCATTGTAAGCAGTTGTCAGTTTTCCGCCCGGGTACTGCTCCTGGCACTTTGCCAATTCCTCAGCATGATTGGGGAGAAAGACGAACATGACATTGTCATAATCCGGCAGCGGGTTATCTGGATGCCCCCACGGCTGGAAGTAATCCACTCCCTTGATCTGGGGAGCGAGGAAAGGCAGGGAGGAAATGGAATAATATCCCATATCCGGCCAGCCGATGAAAATCACCTCCCACGATGTGTCGTAGTCCTGCAGATAATTAGCAAAGTGCTGGGCAACCTGCCCGTGGAAACCGCTAAATTCACTGTTCGGTGTGTAATCAAAGAAATAAAAACGGCTGTCATCCACCGCAATCAACACAGCAAGGATCATTAAAATACGGTATACCCAGGGCTGCCATCTGGAAAGCAGTTTGTTGCCAATATCCATCAACTTATCCACGCCAAGAGCAACCACTATCATCGCCGCGGGAATGGCAGCCACATAACGCTGGGCAGCAGGCGTGCTCTCACTGAACGCGCCGGTCACACCAAATATTCCCAGCCAGAGCAGCAATAACCAGGTGCGGTTGTCTTTTATCCGGATGATCATGAAAGCCAGCCCAATATAGAAAAGGAAGGCAGACGCCGGACGCAAAAGTGGTGTTCCGGGTGTGTACCAGGCACGGGATGGCACATCCGTAAATGCAAGGAAAGAAGCCAGAAGCTGCTCTCCCATAACTCTCCAACCGGGTTTCCCGGTATCCCGGATTGTTGCCTGCAGCCACTCACCCAGAATGGATACCCGTTGCATGGGTGCATTAAACTCACTCGGATGGGTAACAAAGAACCAGGCAAGAGGAAGCACCACCACAACTGCTGCCAGGAACATAAGAACAAAATTGGGAATCATTCGTTTAAATCGCTGACGATCTTGCAGGGCAACCAGAAGGATAAATAAGGGGACAATGATGAATAACCCCCGGGTGGAAGTGTAAAAATACTGGGAAAAACCCAGTGCCAGTCCGGAGAGGATAAACGCAGCACGTCTTTGCTTCTGCCATCCATACCAGAGAGCGCCCAGACAGGCAATATATCCCAGGGCATCCCAGATATTATTCAACGCGATGCGTGAGAAATTTATGTGGAAGTGGGAAAAAGCCAGGAATACAGCCGCGATGACTGCCATCCTCTGGCCATACATACCCCGCACCACAAAGTAGAAAGCGAACACCGAGATTGCGCCTGCAACGGCTGCCGTAATTCGTAATGCCACTGTAGTTTGCCCAAAAACAGCCAACGCAAAAGTCTGCAGATAAAAGAAAAAAGATGGGAACGAGAACCAACCAACGTTGAACAGGTTGTCTGTCAGCCCTCTGAGAAAGTTAACCGAGAACAAGCCCGCCGATGCCTCATCACCCGAAAGGACGATGGGAATATGGGTGGTATCCACTCCTCGCAATAGAAATGCCAGCAACAAGAGCCCGGCTCCCCATAGGAATGCGGGTTTAACCTTAGTCAAACATAGCGGCTTTCTTTCCCAACCGGCAATAATCATCATCGCAATGGCTGACCCCCACGAAATTACCGCAACCGGCATGCTGTACATTTTGGCATTGAAACCGGCAGCGAGGGTAGTAGTCATCGCAAAAAATAAGGAGAACAACAGCGCGAGCACCTGCCCCGGGTGGATACCAAGCCAGTTGCCCAGTTTCTGTAATAGATAATCAACATTAAACGGAAGCCGCTTCTGATCCACACCCCACGCGCCTGCAAGAAAAGTGAGAAAGCCCACTGCAAAGAGAACAATAGCAATCCATTGATGTTCAGGTGGAAGGAGAGGGCGCAGGAAGTGATTGAACAGGGCAAGGATCAGTCCCGCTGACAGGGCAGCAACAACTGCTGGCGGGAAAGAAACATCTGATGTTTTTTCTGGTGTCGAATCCATACCCTGTATCCCCAATTCGTCTCAATACTTTAAATACCACAAGATACCCCAAATATTACATCATATTCATCTTGCAAGGAAGATGCCACAGCCATCAAAAAAGCACTCCCGTTGGGAGTGCTTGCTGACGAATAGAATTTTATCCATGCATCGGTTCAGTTGCCGGTTCCTCGATATTGTTTACCTCCCAGATCAAACGCGGGAGCATCTTAATTTTCTTCCACAATGTGGTGTGAGCCCGGATGCGGTACACCTGGTACTGGATGGTCTCAATTTCATCCAGAATAGCTCGATACAGCAGCGCGGCGACACCAACTGCCGGTCTGGCACTGGGTGAGAGCATGGCTATCCCGGGAAGCGCTTCTAAATAGAGCCGGCGGGCACGTTCAATTTCAAATCCCATTAACGCGAAGAAGCGCTGGTCATATACACCGTTTAGAATATCAGCTCGTGAAAGATTAAACGCAGCAAGATCTTCCTCAGGCAGGTATACCCTGCCTGCACGCGCATCTTCGCCTACATCGCGCAGGATATTGGTTAGCTGTAAGGCGATGCCCAGTTTTATTGCATAAGGTCTGGCTTGTTCTTCGTTGACCCCGTGACGTAATCCAATGATGGGCATGGAAAGTAATCCGACGGTTGACGCCACCAGATAGCAGTATCGGGAAAGCTGCTCCCAGGTCTGGTAGCTCTGATTGACCAGATCCATCGCTACACCGTCGATCAGTTCCTCCTGAAAACGGCGGTCAATGCAGAAATATTCGCGGGTCAGGCTCCAGGCACGCAGAAAGGGTTCATGCTGCTGATTAGCAGGCAAATTCACCTTTCGGCGCCATTCAGCAAGCTCATCAGGTGTAACCTTCTGTTCATCCACTAAATCATCGGTGAGACGACAGAATCCATAGAGCGCACGGACTGCCCTGCGCTGGACATCCGGGAGAAGGGCAGTTGCGAATGTGAAAGTCTTCGATTTTACGCGGATGATTGTTTCCACATCCCGGAAAACCGGATCTATGATGAATTGGTATTGCCCGATCCCATGCATCTGTGTTCCCTATTCTAATAATCTCATTGCCTACCGTTAATTAAACAGCAAAATTAATAACTAGTTATGCCCGATTCGTGATCAAATCATCCACAATCTTGGAAGATGACAAAACGCCCGGAACACCCGCCCCCGGATGGGTTCCGGCACCTACAAAGTACAGGTTATCAAATTCTTCCGACTGGTTATGTGGTCGGAACCAGGCAGACTGGGTAAGAATGGGTTGTACTGAGAAGGCGGCACCCTTATAGCTACCCAGCACATCGCGGAAGTGGAGCGGGTCGATGTAATGTTCTGCCACAATGTTCTCGCGCAGATCTGGAATGTAATTCTCCTCCAGGAACTGCAGAATCTTGTTTTTGTATGGCACTGCCATTGTCTTCCAGTCGATATCCGCATCCAAATGCGGAACGGGAGAGAGTACATAGAAGTTCTCCATCCCATCCGGTGCAATGGAAGGATCAGTGAGGGTGGGCATATGGAGATAAAGTGAGAAATCATCTGCCAGCACCTTCTTGTTGAAAATATCCTCGAGCAGCGGTTTGTAGCGGTCAGACAGGATGATGTTGTGATGTGCCAATTTGGTGTCTCGATACAGACGCTTGGTGCCGAAGTAGATCACAAACAGTGACATGCTGTATCTGTATGAGTTGATCCGCCCATTGCTGAATACCTTGCGGTACTGATCTGGGATGAGATAGCGGTAGGTGGATGCTACATCCGCATCGGAGATGACCATGTCTGCTTTATGGACTGTTCCATCTTTCAGAATTATCCCGGTGACTTTACGGTTTTCTACGAGAATTTCTTTAACAGGGGCATTGAAATGGACTTTTCCATTATTTTCTTGAATGAACTTTACCAATCCATTTACAATCGCTCCGGTTCCTCCCACGGCATAATGGACTCCCCATTCCCTTTCCAGATAGTGGATCAGGGTATAGATGCTTGTGGTATCGAATGGATTGCCTCCCACCAGCAATGGATGGAATGAGCAAATCTGACGCAAGAAATCGTTCTCGATAAACTGGGAGACATAGCCATATACAGAGAGGTATGATTGCAGGCGGATGAGATCCGGCGCTACCTTGAGCATATCGGTGACATGCAGGAAAGGCTTATCTGAAAGCTGTAGAAAACCTTTTTCGAAGATAGCACGGGTTGTGGTAATAAAACGCTGATACCCTTCCACGTCACGCGGGTTCAGTTTTTCGATTTGCGCCAGCATGGCGGCCTTATCATTGTTGTAGTCAAAAGAAAAACCGGTGTGATCGAAGATACGGTAGAAAGGATTGACCGGCAGAAGTTTGAAGTATTCTTCAGTTTTCTTGCCGCCCACAGCAAAAATATCATCAAACATGAATGGAGCGGTAATAACGGTTGGACCTCCGTCAAATTTGAAGCCATTGATCTCATATTGATATCCCCGCCCACCGGGTTTGTCGCGCTGCTCAAAAACTTCAACATCGAATCCACGGGCTGCAAGACGGGCAGCGACACCCAACCCACCAAAACCGCTACCAATCACCACTACCTTTTTGTTCATGCTTATCTCTCCCTGTAAACAAAATTATTGTATAAATTTTAACACATTAAGTGTGAAATGTCAAAAACTTTCCATG
>CAZRKL010000082.1:0-11733 GCA_964600595.1 uncultured Leptolinea sp. | reverse complement strand
TCATATAATATTTCCATGCGATACGAAACGATCAACAACCTCAATATACCCAAAATCGGGTTCGGCACCTGGACCATCGGCGGCGAATCATCCGCTGACCCATCCCGCGATGAGAAATCAATGCTGGCGCTGCGTTCCGCGCTGGAGCTGGGTTACACCCACTTCGACACCGCCGAGTACTACGCCGCCGGACATTGTGAAGAGCTCCTCGGTAGGGCGATCCGCGAATCGGGCGTTGACCGCGCAAAGCTATTTATCACCTCCAAAGTATCGCCGGACCATTTGAAATACGCGGACGTGTTCCGCTGCTGCGAAGACAGTCTGCGCCGCCTACAAATGGATTACCTCGACCTCTATCTCATCCACTGGCCAAAAACCGGCATGAAATTGGAGGAAACCTTCAAGGCGCTCAATGAATTGCGGCGGGCAGGAAAACTCCGCAACCTGGGTGTCAGCAACTTCAATCTGAAATTACTCAAACAATCGACCGCCCTATCAGAGTCACATCTGCTCACCAACCAGGTTCCCTACAGTATCCCTGACCGGACGTATGTCAAAAATGGCGTGCTGGCTTATTGCCAGGATAACAACATCCTGCTCACCGCGTACACTCCCGTGAAACACCGCAATGTCAAAACCAACCAGGTGCTGCATGCCATCGCCGCTGCCCGGGGGGTAACTCCCCAGCAGATTGCGCTTGCCTGGCTGACCACCCAGCCGCGGGTCATCACGGTGCCGATGTCATCCAATCCGCTTCACCAGCGGGAAAACCTTTTGGCAGCGGATATCGTTCTCACGGATGATGAGATGAGTCAACTGGATGCTTCAATTGGATAAACCCGATGTAAGTCTGAAATGCGAGGATGAATGAAAACTAAAGCAGAAATCGTCTCCAATTGGCTTCCCCGTTATACTGATACCCCCCTGGAGGAGTTTGGCAAGTACATCCTGCTGGTTAACTTCGAAGATTACCTCATCAAATTCTCTGAATGGTTCAATGTTCCCATCCGCGGCAAAAATAAACCCATGCCCAATGTGACCCTGGATGACATCACCCTGATCAACTTTGGCATGGGCAGCGCCAACGCCGCCACGGTCATGGACCTGCTCAGCGCTATCCAGCCGCAGGCTGCCCTTTTTCTGGGCAAATGCGGCGGACTGAAAAAGAAGAACACCCTTGGCGACCTCATCCTGCCGATTGCTGCCATCCGTGGAGAGGGCACCTCCAACGATTACTTCCCGCCCGAAGTGCCCGCCCTGCCGGCATTCAATCTGCAGAAAGCCATCTCTACCACCATCCGCAATCATGACCGCGATTACTGGACGGGTACGGTGTATTCCACCAACCGGCGAATCTGGGAGCATGATGAGCAATTTAAGGAATACCTGCGCCGTATCCGCGCAATGGCAGTGGATATGGAAACCGCCACACTATTTTCAACCGGATTTTTCAATGAGATACCTACCGGCGCGCTGCTGCTGGTATCAGATCAACCGATGATCCCCGAGGGTATTAAAACTGCCCAGAGTGATCTCAAAGTCACCCGGGAATTCCTGGATATGCATTTGCGTATAGGTATTGACGCGCTCAAAGAATTGATTAATAACGGGCTGACGGTAAAACATCTCTATTTTTAGGCAGATCAAGAAATCCTTGATTATTAACGAATAACATATCTTTGCCTTCTTTTCCCAAAGGGAGATGCGATGAACGATGCTGAATTCTTGCAAGTATTTAACAGCCATGTGAGGTGTCAATGTGATTGGACGCGCATGCGCAGGGAAGTATTGCCTGGTTTGGTCCGTTATGTAACGACTGATAGGGATCCTGCCGAAGGGTTCATAAGCTGGTCTAATTTGAATCAGGAAAATGCAGACCACGTCATCGAAGAACAGATCCAATATTTTCGTGATCTGAAAGCCGGTTTTGAGTGGAAGCTCTATGATTATGATCAACCATCCGACCTCTCTCAACGCTTGCTTGATCATGGTTTCAAAAAGGATGAGCCGGAAGCCCTAATGGTTGTGGATATCAACGACCTGCCCGACATGTACTGGTCTATGGATGTGTCAGCGGTAAAGAGAGTCACCACACCTGCCGAAGTGGATGAAATTGTCCGCATGGAAAATGAGGTGTGGACTGAAGATGTCTCCGGTTTTGCGCGGGGGATGAAGTATGATCTGGAACATTATCCAGAAATTCTCAGCGTGTTCGCGGTCTGGCAGGGCGGGCGCGTGGTTAGCGCAGCCTGGATGCACTACCTGGTGCCCACTTCTTTTGCTTCTCTGTGGGGTGGATCCACCCTCAAAGAATGCCGCGGGCGGGGTTTTTATTCTTCCCTGCTGGCTGTGCGTGCCCGCGAAGCGCGCCAGCGCGGATTCCGCTTCCTTCAGGTGGATGCCAGTCCTGATAGTCAGCCCATTCTGGCGAAACATGGATTCCGCTGTCTGGCATATTCCACACCCTATGAGTGGGAGCCGGATAAAAGCGAATAACTATACATTCTCTGGGCTTCTGTCTATGATACAAATAGTCAAGATTGGGTATGATCAGCTTACGGAGAGAAGTTGATTGCGAATTTGATCATTTGTAATTAATATATAGCGAATTTACTGTTATTCTATTTGTATAAAGAAAAATTGATTTACCAGGAGGTTACTATGGCATATATGACACTGCTCATACTGGATGATCCGAATAAACTCGATGCGGTATTAAAGAATTGGTCTGAGGGGGGGATAAAAGGCGCAACGATCATCGAATCGTCCGGTCTTTATCGGCGCCAAAAACAAATCCTCCATATGCGGTACTTATTTGCGAGTGGAGAAGAAGGCGAAAAAGAAAACATCACGCTGCTCGCGATGGTTGATGACAAAGCGCAGGCAGAAGAATGCCTCCATCTGGCTGAACAGGTGATCGGTAATCTGGATGGTCCAAATACCGGAATTTTTGCCGCCTGGGAGTTGGATGTCATTAAGGGTTTGAAACATGATAATTCCAGCGGGGATGCGTAAAAATGGTCTGGATTAAATTCATCCTGTCTGCTGTGATTATCGTAATCGCAGCCAATTATCTTGCTAAATATGGAGATGTAATTGCGGTTAGGACAAAATTGGGCGGCATGTTTATTGGCATCCTTCTGCTTGCCGGAGCCACCTCGCTCCCCGAATTATTAACTTCCATTGTCTCGGTTACTCAAAATACTCCAAATATCGCCGCGGGCAATTTGTTTGGTAGTAACGCGTTTAACATGCTGATGCTGGCAATATTGGATCTGGTGACTCGTACCGAACGAATACTCCGTAAAGCAGCCCGGCGGCACGCGTTGACGGGCAGCCTGGCAACGATGATGATCGGCTTGGTATTGTTTTTTCTGGTGGCCGATATTGATACGAAAATAGGCTGGGTCGGGTTGGATTCCATCATTATTATGGCTGCCTACATCGTTTGTGTCAGATTAATTGCCAGCGATACCAGGTCAGAGAAAACCATTGATGAACATATCCCGGATGGCACCCCAAAACTCTGGGTGGGCATCGTTGGATTTTTGGCAGCGGCGGCTGGGTTATTTGTAATTACACCGGTCATGGTTAGCAGCAGTACCGAAATTGCCGAAATTACCGGGCTTGGAACTACATTCGTCGGCACCACATTGGTCGCGATGGTCACATCATTACCTGAAATTGTGACCACCATCGCTGCCATCCGCATCGGCGCATCTGACATGGCAATTGGCAACTTGTTCGGCAGCAACATGTTCAATATGTTCGCGGTAGGATTTACGGATCTGTTCCTCATCAATGGAAGATTTCTTTCAACAGTAGATCCTGCGTTTATTCTGGTTGGGTTATTTGGTTTGCTAATGACAATCGTGGGGCTGGTAGGCAACCTGGCAAAGCTGGAGAGGCGGATTCTAAGTATTGAGCTGGATTCCCTTGTTTTGTTTATTCTTTACTTCTGGGGTATGTATCTGCTCTACCAACGTGGGGTTGGATGATAATTCTTCCGGCTTGATGCGTACTGTAAACCTCTACAAAATTGTATAATTATCTTATGGATCAGTGGAAAAATATTCCAGCTGAAAATAAGTATTGCTGGTATGTATATTGACAAAAGATGTAGAGGCGAACATGGAACCTGACCAGATTAATGTTTATGAAGAACTGACCGCGCGTGTATCACCTAAAGAATTATCGACATTATTAAAAGTTAGCAGTTCCCTTGCCTCAACCATGGAGTTGGATTGTGTTCTTCAGATTGCCATCGAAAGCGCGGCAGATCTGATGAATTTGCAGACGGGTGCGATCTATACCCTCGAACTTGGAAATCTGCTACTGGGGGCAACCACTCCACCCCTGCCAACTCAGTTTCCTGATGAACTTCGGCGGGCATTCCTTGGGGACCATCCGCACATACTGGAAGCTGTGACCACAAAGGCGCCAGTGTATCTGGAAGATGCCAGAACGACTGAGATCACTCCGGCAGAGAAAGCGGTAATCGAAACCAGGCATCTCATATCCATTTTATATTTTCCACTGCTTCTGAAAGAGGATGTGATCGGCGTCTTTATTGTCGGCTCCACGGATAAAGTGCGTAAGTTTTCCTCCAGTGAAATCGACCTTTGCTATATCCTCTCTTACCAGGTTTCATTGGCTGTGGCGAATGCGCAATTGTTCCAGAAAGCGCAGCAGGCGTTGGTAGATCTATCTCAAGCTTACGATGCCACCCTTATGGGGTGGTCGCGGGTGCTGGATATGCGCGACCATGTTACTGACGAACATACCCACCGGGTGGCGAACTTCACCACGGAACTCGCTCATAAGATGGGATTTCCCGAAGAAGACCTCGGACACGTACGCAGAGGCGCGTTGCTGCATGATATTGGCAAGATTGCGATCCCTGATGCGATTCTTCAGAAACCCGGCCCACTCACCGACGAAGAAATGAATATTATGCGAACCCATCCGGATAAAGCGTATATGATCCTGTCGCAAATTGATTATCTGGCTCCAGCAATGGATATTCCCTACTGCCATCATGAGAAGTGGGATGGCACAGGCTACCCGCGCGGGCTAAAGGGAGATCAAATACCCCTGGTCGCGCAAATATTCTCGATCATAGATGTGTATGATGCGCTGACCTCCAACCGGCCTTACCGTAAAGCGTGGACTGAACAGGCGGCGATTTACTATATCAAAGAACAAGACGGCAAACAATTTAATCCCCAGGTGGTGAAAGCTTTTCTGGAGTTACTCGATAAATCAAATTAGGATCAGGATTTTTCTTTCATGTTAAGTTATATTTCTGTTGACAGGTAATTCGAGGAGGAGTTTGCATGATTCTCAACCCGGAAGACGTTTTGAAAATTCTGCTGGCAGTTGCTGCCGGCGGTTTAATCGGAGTGGAACGCGAATTTCGTGATAAAGCAGCCGGTTTCCGCACCCTAATATTTATCTGCGCGGGTGCCTGTTTATTTACGATCATTTCTGCCAACCTTGCCCCCAATTCAGACCCAAATCGTATCGCGGCAAATATTGTAACCGGCGTCGGTTTTCTGGGCGCGGGGGTGATTCTGCGTGATGGAGGCAAAGTGATCGGTTTGACCACAGCTGCCACCATCTGGTTGACCGCCGCGGTAGGGATGGGAATTGGCGGTGGTCAGTACCTGCTTTCGGGGGTCATGGTTCTCGCCGCGATGATCATCTTATGGGTTCTGCCTTCCCTGGAATTTCGCATTGATAACGCGCGGGAAGAAAGAAAATATGAAATTGTCTGCGCAGCGGGAGTTGAAAAATATGCCTCACTTGAAAAAACCTTCCGCGATTGTGGTCTGCGCATCCAGAGCCACAGCCAGTATAAAAGTGGCGAACAGATGACCTGCATCTGGCAAGCAGCCGGGTCTCCAAAAAAGCATGAGGAGCTGATGCAAAAATTCTTTGAAGACCAGGCAATCAAAGAGATCCGTTGCTAAAATTGCCAGGCTGCCGCTGAATATCTCAATTGTGTGCATATTGTGAATCTTATCGGTGAAAGCTGTTTATTCAGGGTATAGACTATATAATGGAAGTGAGTAAATCAATACATTTGTCGGACGAGGCTCATGACATTTGATTTTGGGGCGTTTATCAGGTACAACTATCGCGCATTATTTAAAACCCGGGGTAAGAATTATCAACTAACACTAAAACGCTTTATTGTTCTCTTCATCTGGCTCATCCTCTATATTCCCGCTCAACTGATTAACCGTTTCTTCTTCCTGATGGATGAAATCCTGTATCCATCTTACCGGAAGCAGGAGATCCGCGAACCGGTGTTTATTATTGGTAACCCGCGCAGTGGCACCACCTTCCTTCACCGGCTCATGTTTAACGATACCCGTTCCTTCACCGCATTCACAGTATGGGAAATGGTCCTGGCGCCCTCCATAACCCAGAGAAAGATTATCTGGGCTTTGGTGAAGATTGGCAGAGCCATTGGTTACCCGATCAACCAGGTGATCAATTCGATCAATCAACACCTTACGCATGGAGAAGGGCACAAGGCACACGCCATCCGGGTAAATGAAGCCGAAGAAGATGGGCACATTCTTATCCATAATTGGACAACTGAATCACTGTGGGCGATCTACCCTTTCAGGGATGAACTGCTGCCCTACTTCTTCTTTGACCGTGACCTGCCAAAAGACCAACAGCAAAAGGTGATGAAGTTTTACCGTAACATGATCCAGCGGCATCTTTATGCGCATGGTGGCGATAAAATCCTGCTCTCCAAGAATCCCGCCAATACGTCAAAAATTGCTGCGATCACTGATGCATTTCCCGGTGCCAGGTTCGTTAACCTGGTGCGGACACCCTTTAAAGCCATGCCCTCAATGGTCGATTACATGTCCACCGGGTGGAATATCTTCTGCGATCCGCTTGAACCCTATCCATTCATGGATGAATTTTTCCAGGTCATGCGCTTTTACTACCTGTATCCCGCCGAGTTCTTCAAAGACAAAGAGGATCAGTGCATGTTCATGAAGTATGACGATCTGGTTCAGCAGCCAGATGATAGTATCGAAGATCTGTATGATTGGCTAGGATTGAACTATTCGCCGGAGATGCAAGAAATTGTCAGCCGGGAAACACGCCAGGCGCAGAGTTTTCGCAGCCGCCATCATTACTCGGTTGATGAGATGGGTTTGAGTGAAGAGCGGATTTTTAGTGAGTTTGAAGAAGTATTTCACTTTTATGAATTCGATCATCATCAAATTGAGTTACCCGATCATGTGATGTTCTGGGATATTCAACAATGGCCTCAATCGTGGAAAAAACAACGGTTGGAGCGCCAGCAACAACGTCAGCTCCGCCGGTTGCAGAAGAAAACGCAATCTGGTCTAAGTTTTACAAATCCGTTGGCATCACAGCAGATAAAAAACACTTCGACTAAATAATTCCCTTTACGATGTATCGGCGCTTCTACATACGGGGGCACTTTATCCTATACCAGCCTAAAATTGAACAACATATTAACCTTCTCTTTAAGTAGTGTTAATACAATACTTGCATAATAAACATGAAAGAGATTTGATAAAAAATGCGAATACTAATTAGCAACGATGATGGCATCTTCAGCCCCGGCTTGATTGCCCTGGCAGAGGTGGCTGCTCAATTTGGTGAAGTGATTATCTTCGCCCCCGACTTTGAACAATCTGCGGTGGGTCATGCAATCACCATCCGCCGGCCATTGCAGTATCACCGGGTAAAGATGATCAAAGGCTTTGAAGCGTACCGGGTGAATGGCACCCCTGCCGATTGCGTAGCGATGGGCTTGTACCATTTGGGTGGCGCGGATCTGGTGCTATCGGGCATCAATCTCGGCAGCAACCTGGGCAGCGATGTCTGGCATTCGGGTACGGTGGCTGCTGCCAAGCAGGGTGTCATTTTAGGTGTCCCCGCGATTGCCTTCAGCCAGGATGTCAATGGCGCCGAGCCAACCTACGATAAACAAAAACCTTATATTCACCAGGTTATAAAACTGCTCACTTCGGGCAATCAACCCCGGCTGGTGAACGTAAACTTGCCCGAAGACCCGGTCGATATCCGCTGGACTCATCAATCCGTTCGCCAGTACAACGGGCAGGTGGTCGAAAGTAAAGACCCCAATGGTCGAAAGATTTTCTGGTTTTCAGCCATACCTCTGACCAACCCGGATGAGAACAGCGACCGCTGGGCGATGGAGCATAACCTTGTCTCTCTCACTCCCCTGCGGCTGGATCTGACCGATGAAAATTGGCTGCGAAAACTAGCTGAATAACCCTTTCTATATAGATGATGTGTTAGTGCAAATGAATGTGCCCATCCAGATGGCGGTCTGGTTTGGGCGCGTTCATTTAACTTCTTCGTCTTGCCATTCAGAATGTGGCATAATTAATCCATTCCAGATCAGTGGGGAGAGATTCGATGAGTAAAGCAAAAGTTGCCGTTCTGTACACCAAGCCTGAAACCGTGCTGGATGATTATCAGCGCCTGTTTGAGTTAGCTGCGGGCGGTGATGCGCTTCAGAAAGGCACCACCACCATCCTCAAAGACAACATCACCTGGCATTTTCCCATGCCTGGGGCGAACACCACCCCATGGCAGTTGGAAGGCACCATCCTGGCACTTCACAAAGCCGGGTTCGAGGATGTAGTCTGTGTGCAAAACCAGACCGTGGTAACCAATGCCTTCAAGGGGGAAGACCTGAATGGTTACGTGCCCATCTTCAAACATCACAACATTCCGGCGTTGTATAACTTCCGCACTAACGATATGACCTGGGTCCCCTACAAACCCAAGGCGAAGATGCTCGCGCTGGATCATATCTACCCGGAGGGCATCCATATCCCCGATTACTTCATCGGAAAAAATATCGTTCACCTGCCTACAGTGAAGACTCACATGTACACGACCACCACCGGCGCAATGAAGAACGCCTTTGGCGGTCTGCTCAGCAAGTACCGCCATTACACCCATACCTGGATTCATGAAACGCTGGTGGATTTACTCGCCATCCAGAAGGAGATCCATCCGGGAATTCTCGCGGTCATGGATGGCACTACTGCCGGGACTGGCGCAGGTCCGCGGATGATCCAACCGCTGGCGAAGAATATTATCCTCGCTTCAGCAGATCAGGTTGCCATCGATGCCGTCGCCGCGAAACTGATGGGTTTCGACCCACTCTCGATCAAGTACATCAACCTGGCACATGAACAGGGTTTGGGGATAGGCGATCCACGTGAGATCGAGATCGTTGGTGATGATATTTCTGGCGTGAACTGGCAATTTAAGGTGGGCTACAACTCGCACAGTTTCCTCGCCTGGCTCGCCTGGTATGGTCCGACTCGTGTGCTCCAGAAGCTGGTGCTGCGCACTCCGCTGGTGATCATCCCTACCTTAATCGGCGAGGTGGAGCAGGATTATCTCTACTGGCCGTTGAAATACCGTAAAATAGCTTCCCGCTGGCGCGAAGGAACAGCCTGGGGTAGCCTCTTCCAGTGCTATCAACAACAGGGATTCCTGGCTGAATAACCAGCTTCCCCTGCCTGATCATCGGCGGGGTTATCCCGCCCCTGCCCGATGAATCCGTGTCGTGGTGGAGTGTTGCTCCGGAATTGGTATTTCATACTCTAAATCCGCGAATTTATGGGTGCGAATAATTCCGCTCAAACCGGGGAACAACCGACCTTGGACAGCCTTGCATGAAAGGACGATCAGGTATGAAGGAACAACCCAACTCAGTAGATCCTGTTAATCGAACTCCGCTATTTTCGAGAAAGCGGATACTTTTTCCGCTGGTAAATGGAGTCATCTTCATGCTGATGTTCGCTCTGCTCGGGTACTACGCGGGCAATCTTCTGCAATTGATCGCCATCGGATTTGTGGGCGGAGTGGTCATCGGTCTCGCGATTGAACTCTTGCTCGGCTGGTTCGACGGATGGGTTTACCGTCGTCGTGTGCTGCTGGCAGCATTGCTTGAGATTATCCTGAGCATTACCGTGATCGGACCATTCATCTACGTTTATCTCAACATCAAACCTAACCAGCACCCCATTTGCTGCCTATCTGATAGCGGATTGGGTGACAGGGTTGAAGCGGTTTTGATCCCGGTTGCTGATGGCGAAACCCTTGCCGGGTGGTACGCGCCTCCCGCTGAGACACCCGGACCGGTGGTGCTGGTGCTGCATGGCTCCGGGGGTGACCGCCGGGGAGCCTTGGCGCACGCGCGGATTCTATACAACGCCGGTTATGGTGTGCTGGTCTACGACCAGCGTGCCCTGGGAGAGAGCACCGGCAAAATCCGTTCAGTGGGAATGTACGATCGGCGGGATATCACCCCCATCATCGACTGGCTTTCCACCCGCCCGGAGGTGGATGCGGAACGCGTAGGCGGTGTAGGCCTGTCGCTGGGTGCTCAGATTTTAGTAATGGCTGCTCCGGATGAACCCCGCCTGAAAGCGATCTGGAGTGACGGTTTGACCGTGAATAGCCTGGAAGACTTCTCCCCCGCCGCAAATCTCCGCGATCAGTTCACCGCTTTTATCGATAAACAGGTGTATTGGGCAGCCGAGCAGTGGTTGAAGGATGACCTGATCCCATTTAAGCAGCTCATCCCGCAGATCGCTCCCCGCCACCTCATGCTCGTCGCGGGTGGATCTGATCCTTACGAACCTTACTTTACACGTGGGTACATCCCGTACATGGGTGAGAATGCCCGCTACTGGATTGTTGAAAATGCCTGGCACGTGGGTGGATTGACAGTAGAGCCGGAATTGTATTCCCAACGTATGTTGGAATTCTTCGACACGGCATTTAAGGAATAATTTGCAATATTCATCCAGGTCATTGACTGTATAATTGTCATATTCATTTGGGGGAAACGCCGATCCTCCTGATAATTTGAATGGGTGGGAGAACCAAATAGGGTTTCAATTCGTCTTATAGTAAACAAATTGCACCTGGGAGGAAAGAATGAGCTTTTCAAAACGTCTGGTCTTTGCATTCCTGTTTATCGGATTGTTCATCGTGTCAGCCTGCGCTCCGGCTGCCCCTGCGCCGCGTGAGGCAGTGAATGAGGCTCCAGCAGCACCTGCACCCGCCATGGAAAAACAGGCTGATATCGTAATGGAAGAAGCTGCGATCGCAGCGCCCGCTCCAGCCGAAGCTGACCTGCCCGCCGCTATAGCGGATACCACTGTTTACAACACAAACAAAGACGCTGCCGAGGCTGAAGGTGCACCCGACCCCAACCGCAAGATCATCAAGAATGCCGAACTGCAGCTCCTGGTCGAAGAGACTGATATCGCCATTGACCGAATCACACAAATTGCAGACGATGTGGGCGGATATATCGTCAGTTCCAAGTCGTGGTTCAAAGATGAGATTGGCGGCACGTACAAGTATGCCACCCTCACGCTCGGTGTGCCTGTGGATGATTTCGAGCGAGCCCTGCGCCGCCTGCGTGAAGTATCCATTAACGTGGAAAACGAAGTCACCACCGGTGAGGATGTCTCGCAGGAGTATGTCGATCTGCAATCCAAGCTGGAAAGCCTGCAAGCCACCCGTGCCCGCATTACCGGATTCCTGGAAAACGCGCAATCTGTAGAAGAAGCCCTGCGCATTAATGATCAGCTGGGGATGATCGAACAGCAGATCAACGAAACCCTCGGGCGGATGAATTACCTTTCCGGGCGGGCGTCTTTTTCCACCATC
>CAZRKL010000081.1:0-11806 GCA_964600595.1 uncultured Leptolinea sp. | reverse complement strand
GGATTCCAGCCAGGAGTATTTCAATTGCCAGGAAAACCCGTGCTGACCTGGTGATCCCGGTCATCCATCGCCCAACCAAACCGAAAAATCCGGAGAGCTTTAGGTTGGCATTGATGATCATCATGCTGAACAACAACACAATGGTATCAAAATCTATATAATCTGGGATTTGTTCAAAAGATACCTGCTGCGTGATCACCAGAATGGCAACCCCGATTAATGCTATGGTTGTTCGATTGGACTTAATAATCGGGTACCGCCCCACCGCAATTCCGATGAAAGTGACCAGAACAATAACCAGTGAAATCCAGGGGTTCACTTGCATAGGCGGATATTATAAGCCGGAGATGCTATTCATTACTTTTTTTTGCTACTTCAGACTGGGGATTGTCTTCGTGGAAATATATACCAGTATTCCGCCAGCGCTGAACAAAACCATGCTTAATACAAATGGCAAAATCCGGTTTAACTGTGAAAGCTCACCGGCAATCCAGCCAAATGGTGTGGAAACCATGATCGCGATCAACCAAATGATGGAAATGATTCTGGCTCTCTCCTGCGGTTCAATGGTGATAATCATCAAACGGTCAATTTGCGGATTGATGCAAGCGTAACTGCAGGCTTCCAGAAAGACACTCAATAACAACAGTCCATAATTTAATTCCGGCATGGTGACCAGAATTAACTGGCTCAGAATAAATCCGGCGTAAGCTGCCATCATGGGAACCCGAAAAGGCAATTTTTCAATCAAGGGAAGAATTGCAAAGAAGAAAAATAAAATAAAAATCGCTCTGGCAAATGGAAAAGCTGAAATCCATTGTGCCGGCAGGAGCAGTTTCTGGGTTACCAGGATGGACCAGAATGTATTGCTGATCATATTGCAGATGGTGTTGATAACCAAAATGCCCAGGGTCAACATAGTCTCGGGGCTCTTCAACATACTCAGAAAAACCACTCTATAACCTGCCAGTAACGAAAAGAAGCTTTGATCGCGAGTCTGCTGAATTCTTAATTTTCCATGTTCAGTTTCCTGTGATGTCAAATACTGCGCAAGGAACTTCCCTGTCATAATTGCTGCGCTGATGAAAAACACCAGCCGCAATGCAGGGATCAGCGTCATTTGTTGCACCAGCACTCCTGTGATGGGGGTGACGAGGGATGCGCTGACCGCGAAAATATAGATCCATGAGTAGATATCCACCAGCAAGACAGGGTCAGTATCTTCAGCCAGAAGCAACGGCCAGGAATTCATGCCCACGCGCCAGAAGCTGTTCATCACCGCCGCGAATACAAACCAGAGAAAGTCCTGTGATACTGCCCAGATCAGACATGGTACGGTCCATGCCAATAGATCAAAAATTAAAGTTGTTAACCTTCTTCCCAACTTGTCGGTGAATGCACCAGCCAGCCAGGCTGTAACAATTTGTACCGCCATGCCAATGCTGGCCACCAGTCCCACCTGGCGATCATTCAATCCGAGCGCTAGCATGTAGACAGATAAATAAGAATTAAAGAGATTATAAGGAATACCCCAAAAAGGTTCTGTTAGGACAGCGGATCTGGCATTCCCCCGGAAGTTGCGGATGGCTGTAATTAATGGATGCGCGCTCAATGGACCTCAAGAATTAATTGACGAAGTATGCCTGTAATTGTATCCGCAAAACCTACCAATAGTATGCTCAAAATGGCAGGAAAATTCATAACCGATTCTCACTAAAGCTACTCACCCTGGAATATTCCCGACGGGATAGTGGCTAATTCATTGTATAATTTACTGAATTCACGGCGGGTTACCTTATGGACCTTTCAGAACTTACAAAAAAAATGAATCAACTGGTAAAGAGCAAAGGCTGGTATGAGCATGACAGCCCGCGACCTCAACTGCCGCGTAATTTGGCTATTTCACTTTCGCTGGAATCCTCTGAAGTTCTCGAACACTTTCAATGGGGAGAGGAAATTCGTGACAGGCAGGCACTTGCCTCAGAGTTGGCAGATGTCTCCCTCTACTTGTTGCAGCTGGCGGATGTGTGCGGGATTGACCTGGAAAATGCCATTCTCGAGAAAATTGAGGTCAATCACCAACGTACCTGGGATTCCCCAAAGGATGAATCAAAATGATACTCACCGTATTTGGCGGTTCTTCACCCCAACCAGACAGCCCGCTGTATGAAATCTGCCGTGACCTTGGAAGAATGGCAGCGCAGGCAGGATGGACCGTTGCAACCGGCGGGTATATGGGTGTAATGGAAGCCGTTTCCCGGGGCGCCGCAGAGAGCGGTGGACACGTGATCGGGGTCACCTGTGATGAGCTAAATAATCTTCGTCCTGTTGGTGCCAACCCCTGGGTAACCGAAGTTCGCAACTTTCCCTCCCTGAAAGACCGATTATGGCATCTGGTGGAAATCTGCGATGGAGCCATTGCCATGCCTGGTGGCATAGGCACGCTGGCAGAAATCACCGTAATGTGGAATAGTATCGGGATAAACTCAATACCACCCAAACCACTGGTCCTTGTGGGAGATGGGTGGGCTAACATTATTAACGCGCTAAATCAGGAACAATCCAGTTATATGCGGGCAGATGACCTGAAGTGGATCAAATTTTTGCCAGACGCTCCCTCTGCCTTTCAGCAAATAGCTGATTACACAACAACAAAGAATACACATAATGAAAGCAGGATTTAATCATGGCTGAAGAAAAACTCCCAACCCGTTCAGAAAACTATTCAGAATGGTACAACCAGGTCATTCAACGCGCCGAGATGGCAGACTACGCCCCTGTGCGCGGCTGCATGGTCGTTCGCCCGTATGGATGGGCACTCTGGGAGAATATCCAGGCTGCGTTGGATAAACGCTTCAAAGCCACCGGGCATGTCAACGCTGCCTTTCCGCTCTTCATCCCCATGAGCTTTCTGGAGAAGGAAAAAGAACACGTTGAAGGTTTCTCGCCTGAGCTAGCCGTGGTCACGATCGGTGGTGGTGAAAAGCTGGAAGAACCTCTGGTGGTCCGTCCCACCTCCGAAACAGTGATCGGGTACATGTACAGTAAGTGGATCAAGAGCTATCGTGATCTGCCGGTGTTGATCAATCAATGGGGTAATGTCGTTCGCTGGGAGCTTCGCACCCGCCTCTTCCTGCGCACCCTCGAGTTTTATTGGCAGGAGGGTCATACCGCGCATGCCACTGAGCAGGAAGCGGAAGAAGAGACTCGCCGCATGCTGGATGTATACACCGACTTCGCCATAAACGAAGCAGCCGTACCAGTGCTGCCGGGCATGAAAAGCATGGCAGAAAAATTTGCCGGAGCTGCCCGAAGCTACACCATCGAAGCCATGATGGGCGACACCAAGGCATTGCAATCTGGCACCAGCCACAATCTGGGACAAAACTTCGCTAAAGCTTTTAACATCCAGTACCTCGATCAGAATAATGAGCTGCAATACTGCTGGACTACCTCCTGGGGACTATCCACCCGTTTTATCGGCGCGATCATTATGACCCACGGTGATGACCAGGGTCTGGTTCTACCTCCCCGGTTGGCACCCATCCAGGTGGTTATTGTGCCAATCTTTAAAAATGATGAAGAAAAATCGAAGGTGATGCCGGTAGTGGAAAAGATCCGCGGTATGTTGGGTGATATCCGCATCAAGGTAGATGACCGCACAGAAGTAACGCCCGGTTTCAAATTCAATGACTGGGAGATGCGCGGCGTGCCTGTTCGTATTGAAGTCGGTCCCAAGGATGTGGAAAAAGGTTCCGCCGCGGTTGCCCGCCGAGATATCCCCGGACGGGATGGCAAACAATTCATTGAGCAGGAAGCCCTCGCGAACTTCATCCCGCAATTGCTGAAAGATATTCATGAGAACATGCTTCGTAAGGCAACAGAATTCCGCGATGCCAATATACATAGCCCAGAAGATTACGAAGAATTAAAGAAAGTCGTGGAAAGTGGCTGGGCATACAGTTACTGGTGCGGAGACGCAGCCTGCGAGACAAAGGTAAAAGAAGACACCAAAGCCACCACCCGCTGCATCCCCATGCATCAGGAAGCTTCTGCAGGTAAATGCATTGTATGTGGTAAACCTGCAGACCATAAGGTGTATTTTGCCAAATCCTATTAAATAATGCCGGCAATTTATCTGGAGAAACTCAAGCTTCAATCAGCCAATCTGGCTGGTAAATTCAGCCAGCCGGAAGAATTTTTACACGACCTTCTGGAGTTGTTTGAGTATTACAGTAACCGCACCTTTCGGGCAGGGAACAATACTCTGGCGGGAAGATTACTCGCCAGTTATCATCTGCCCGATAGAGTGCTCTGGCAAATAGAGAGAGATCTCGAATCGCAGGTAAAGAGTTATTCACAGGAAGATGCACTGCGGCTTGCGAACCTGCTGTGGAAGGGTGAATCACTCGAAGAGAAAAAAATGGCTGTGTTTCTGCTGGGCAGGATCACCATCGAACCTCATCAACCCGTATTGGATACCTACCAGAGATGGTTCAAGGAAGAGGACGATCCTGCAATCCGGAATGAGCTGGTTACGGAAGGGTTGTTCCGCCTTCGTCGGGAAGCATTGCCGGTCTGGTCTGATCTGATCCGGGGATGGATCACAGACCAAAACGAGGTTTACCTGGGTCAGGGCTACCTTGCCCTGGCGGAATACCTTCGCGATACTGGTGATCAAAATGTCCCGGTTATTCTGAACATCATCCGTCCATCCCTGCTCGAAATCTCAGCTACCCACCATCCTGAAATGCTTGGCTTAATGCAAAAGCTGTTTCAGGTATCACCCATCGAGACTATTTTTATACTTCAAGAAGAAATCCAGAGGTCAAACCCTCGCAGCGCCAAACATAAGCGGATATTGCGCAAAATAGTACAAATTATTCCACCCGAGCATCAGGGAACCATAAAACTTGCATATCTGGAGCATTTTCGTGAAAAAAGTATCAGTCTGGATGACCCAACGATAAATAATTAGTAAATTCACAGTGATTTACTCCCGAAAATTGATAATTCAAAAATATACTTCATACAATATGGTATAATTTCACCCGTTGACTGGTCCTGCCAGCGGTATTTGCTGCCGGCAAGGAGACTTGCAAACAAATCATTTACAGGAGCAGTGTCATGCCATTGAATAAGGAAGTAAAAACCAAACTGATTGAAGATTTTCGCCGGGAAGAAAATGATACCGGCAGCCCTGATGTTCAGATCGCCATTCTGAGCAAACGAATCAGCCAATTGACCGAGCACTTACGTGCCAATAAACTGGATAACAGTTCCCGCCGTGGTTTGCTGAAACTCGTCGGCCAGCGCCGCCGCTTACTTGCGTACTTACGCCGAGAAGATTATCCACGCTATCTGGCAATTACTGAACGTCTGAACATCCGCAAAAAGTAGATCCAAAATGCGTAGATGGCGTTATACATGCCATCTACGCTTCTTTTCCTTCAATCAGCTATAATAGATATTACAGCATCTGCTGTTATCATATTTATCCAACCATGCCGGTTGGGAATTGAAGCATGTTTAAGAGATTTCTTGACCATTCTTCAGTCCCTGACCGGGTGGAACACAACAGGGAAAGAAAAAATTAATGAAACCAGAAAGTAAACAATACACAGCCACTGTCGGTGGAGAACTTTTCACGTACGAAACCGGCAAGTTAGCCGCACAGGCTGGCGGATCAGTAACCGTCCGTGTGGGAGATTCAATCGTTTTCGGAGCAGCCACCATGGGTGGTGTTCGTGAAGGCATCGATTTCTTCCCCCTTTCGGTGGAATACGAAGAGAGATTGTATGCCAGTGGAAAAATCCCCGGCTCCTTCTTCCGCCGCGAAGGTAAACCAACTGAAGATGCCATCCTCACAGCGCGTCTGACCGACCGTCCGCTGCGCCCGCTTTTCGATCAGAAAATGCGCAACGAGGTGCAGGTGGTACTCTTCTCCATGTCTGCCGATGAAGTCCATCCCCTCGATATCTTAGCCATCAACGCCGCTTCTGGCGCTTTGATGATCTCCGATATCCCCTGGGCAGGACCGGTAGGCGCGGTTCGCATTGGTCGCATCAACGGCAACTTCATCGTTAACCCAACCTTCACCCAGGTGGACGAGAGCGAACTGGATCTGCGGATCGCCGGAACACGTGATGCCATCCTGATGGTGGAATGCGGTGCCAATGAAATACCCGAAGATGTTATGGTTGAGGCGCTTGCATTTGGGCATCAATCCATTCAACCAATTATCGACCTGCAGGAAAAGATGGCAGCCGAAGTTGGTAAAACCAAACGGGTAATGGAATCAACAGAATCTGATACCAGCCTGCTCGAAAAAGTTGCCAGCCTGGTTCGCAAAGAATTAATTGCCGCATTGGATCGTCCTCATTCCAAAGCTGAATTGTACGATGCGGTGGATGAGCTCGAAGCAAAAGTGGTTGCAGAACTTACTGCTGAAGATGAGTCTCAGGTAAAACCTGTCAAAGCTGCCTTCGAAGAAGTGTATAAAGAAGTCGTTCGCACCCGCATCATCGATGAAGGCAAACGTCCCGATGGGCGCGCCCTGACCGAGATTCGCCCCATCTGGTGCGAAGTCGGTACCAGCCCCTGCGCGCATGGTTCAGGTCTATTCACCAGAGGTGAAACACAGGTTCTGACCATGGCAACTCTGGGCACACCCAAGGAAGCGCAAGAGATCGACTCGCTTTCCCCCACCGACAGCAAACGGTATATCCACCATTACAATTTCCCGCCTTACTCTACAGGCGAGGTTAAACCCCTCCGCGGACAGAGCCGCCGTGAAATAGGGCATGGTGCCCTGGCAGAACGGGCCCTTGGTCCGGTTATTCCACCAGAAAAAGGTTTCCCTTACACGCTGCGCCTGGTCTCTGAAGTGCTCGCTTCCAACGGCTCATCCTCCATGGGATCTGTCTGCGGTTCGACCCTTGCCCTCATGGACGCTGGTGTACCCATCAAAGCACCCGTTGCCGGTATTGCGATGGGCTTGGTGAAGGAAGGCGAAAAATACCGCATTCTCAGTGACATCCAGGGACTTGAAGATCACCTCGGTGATATGGATTTCAAAGTTGCCGGCACCGAACAGGGCATCACTGCCCTGCAGATGGACATCAAGATCCGCGGCATCACACCCCAGATCATGTCTGAAGCTCTGGCACAGGCAAAAGCCGGACGCCAGCACATCCTCAACATCATGCTTGAGACCCTTCCCGAATTCCGCGCAGATCTCAAACCACACGCGCCCAGAATTACCACCATCAAAGTGCCGATTGAAAAGATTGGCGCCATCATCGGTCCTGGCGGAAAGAATATTCGCGCGCTCCAGGAAGAGACCAACACCAAGATCGACATTGCCGATGATGGTACCGTCTTCATCGCAGCTACCGATGGTGTGGGTGAAAGCCTCGCTCGCGAACGGATTGAATCACTTACCGAAACACCGCAGATCGGTCGTATTTACACCGGCAAGGTGGTTCGCATTGCAGATTTCGGCGCCTTTGTGGAGATTCTCCCCAATTTGGATGGCATGGTACACATATCCCAGCTCGATTCAGAGCGGGTGGAAAAAGTGGAAGATGTCGTCTCGATGGGTGATGAAATCACCGTCATGGTGGTAGATATCGATCCCGCAGGAAAAATCCGCTTATCTCGTCAGGCTGTCCTCGAAGGATGGACTGCTGAAGAAGCAAAAGCCAAAGACAGCAAACGCTCCGGTGGCGGTGGACGCCCCGGTGGCGGACGACCCGGTGGCGACCGCAGGGGTGGACCCGGTGGAAGCAATCGTGGCGGCTTTGGCGACCGCGGCAATAGCGGCGATCGTTACAACCGCAAGTAAAAAAATTACGCCCTCCCGAGTATCGGGAGGGCGCTTTACTACTTCTCCAGAACCACCCAGACCGTGTACTCTTTCCGGTAGATGCGCGCCTCTTTGCAGCAATCCCCCAGCATCAGACTGATCTCTTCGCCTGTCAAAAAGTGGCTGCGCATTCCGGCAAGTTTTTCACCCAATGCGATCAGCTTCACCATAAATGTGCGTATATCGGGTTCTTCCACCACCAGCCTGCCGCCTGGTTTTACAACCCTGAAAAGTTCCTGCAGGCTGGCTTTCTGGTTAATCACGTGGTGCAGCGCATCCACCATCAACACCGCGTCAAATGAACCATCCGGGTAGGGCAGCTTTTCACTGGGAGCCAGTACCCCATTCAAGCCGGGTTTTCTGCTGGCTTCCCGCAGCATTTTGGGTGAGAGATCAAGGATGGTCACACTACCTGCATGCGGAACCAGTTCAAGTGCGATTCTGCCCGTTCCTCCACCTACATCCAGAACACGAGCATCCGTTTGAAGGTTCAGGTGTTCGAGTAAATCTGTAGGTGGTTTCGGTTTGATCACCCGGTCATAGATAGGTGCCAGGAAGTCAAAATGGTCGAATGCGGGCATCGATGAACAACTCCTCAATAGATTTCGGGAACAAATGTTTGATCTGATTTTGGCGGGCGCACATACCCCTGATCATGCTGCCTGGGTGGCAGTTTTAGTGGTTCGGGGGTCAGGTCCTGGTAGGGAATTAAACTCAAGAGGTGGGCAATACAATTTAACCGGGCGCGTTTTTTACAGTCGGCGTTCACCACATACCAGGGTGATTGCTTGGTATCGGTATAGGCGAACATGGCATCTTTTGCTTTTGAATACTCCACCCAGCGTGCCCGCGACTCAAGATCCATCGGGCTGAGTTTCCAGCGTTTGGTGGGGGTGTTGATGCGGTCCTGGAACCGCTTTTCCTGTTCTTCATCGCTTACACTGAACCAGTATTTGATGAGAATAATTCCGCTGCGAATCAGCATTCGCTCAAACTCAGGGCAGGCTCTCAGAAAATCCTGGTACTCTTCTTCCGTGCAGAATCCCATTACCCGCTCGACACCTGCGCGGTTGTACCACGAACGGTCAAAGAAAACCAATTCGCCGGCAGCCGGTAAGTGCGCCACATACCGTTGAAAATACCATTGGGTTTTTTCTTTTTCAGTGGGAGTACCCAGAGCAACCACCCTCGCATTGCGGGGATTCAGTGTTTCGGTTATTCGTTTGATGGCGCCGCCCTTCCCGGCAGCATCCCTGCCTTCAAAAATCACCACAACCCGCAGACCTTTGGTTTTCACCCATTCCTGCAGTTTGACCAATTCAATTTGTAATTTTTGGAGTTCTTTATAGTACTCTTTACCAGGCAAATCTGTTTTCGGTGTTGGCTTCACCACTTTCTTTTTCAGATCTGCTTCTTTACCGGGTGCTTTGGGATCAGTTTTTTTCTTCGCCATCGCCCACCTCCAAAATCCGAAACATATGTTTATTATAGCAATTGGATTCTAAAGGGGAAGATATTTCATAACCCAAACAATGGCAGGAGTATTTCCTGCCATTGCAAATGAATACATTTATCTACTTAATACTATTTACGCGATGGATAATCTCTTACCTTTAACCAGGTACAAAGAAGAATCTGCTGATGCAATCATATCTTCAATACTCTCCAGCGATGGATCCCACTCAGCTACACCAAAGCTAAGTTGCTTTTTGATGGTTATACCTTTGTAAGTTATACCGTGGTCATCAATCCGTTTGTTCAACCTTTCCAGAAACATTTCTGCCTGGTATGCTTCGATGGATGGCATGATAAAGGCGAATTCATCACCGCCAAAACGGGCAAAAACATCTATCTGGCGGCACTCCGAAATGCAGATCGATGCGATATCCTTGAGAACAGCATCCCCAGCCAGGTGGCCATGCGTGTCATTAATTTCCTTAAATCCGTCCATATCCATGAGGATGAGCGAAAATGGTGATTTGTACCGTTCGCTCCGTGTAAATTCCTCTTCCATTTGCTGGATAAAATACCTGCGGTTCCTGGCGCCGGTGAGATCATCTGTAATACTCACCGCGTGCAGCATTTTCCTGGATTCATCCAATTGACTGACCAGGCTCAGTAGCGCAGATCCAAAACCATAACTGAAAATAAACGGAAGACCAAAGCCGATAACCAATCCATATGCTTTTATAGTGCCGATAACAAATAACTGAACCAGAAAGGTTATGATCCCAGAGAGGAGGGTGGGAACAACAACCAGAAACCAGAGAGTTTTCTGATACCCATACTTATTGAACAACTTTTGGAGAAAAACCATTTTACCTCTATTCTTACTTCTTAATCCACAATGGTATCACCCAACCATCCGTTAGGTAATGGTTAGGTGATAAAGAATATCTAAATAATGGATAAATATTTCAGGAAGTAGGCAGTTTTGGCATTTTCGGACCAGATACACCCATTAATTCACTCAGGACAGCTTTCATAGCAGTTCTATCATCCCAGGGGAATTCTTCTGTACCGAAACACATGCTTTGCTCGTGACCCTTGCCGCACGAGATCACGAGGTCACCAGGTTGCGCCAGCTTGCACGCTGTACGGATGGCATCGCCGCGGTCTGGTACCCGAAGATACGATTTTCCTTCAACGGCATTCCGCGATTCTGCCCCTTGAGCCATTTCTGCCAGGATGTCATCCAGTGATTCAGTGCGCGGATCTTCTGCTGTAAGGATGGAAATATCTGCCAGTTCAGCAGACACCTCTGCCATCATCCGCCTCTTTTTGCGATCACGCAATCCAGCTGATCCAAAAACAGCAATCACCCTGCCGTTCGTCAGCGTCCGGGCGGTTTCCAGCGCGCGCTTAAGTGCGTTCGGGGTATGCGCAAAATCAACGATTGCGGTAAATGGCTGCCCCTTGTCAATGATTTCCATTCTACCGGGAACACCGGGCAGATTGGCTATACCCTGTCTGACCATTTCAACCGGTAATCCCATTGCTTCAACAGCCAGGCTGATCGCCGCCAGGCAGTTGGAAATATTGTAATCGCCGACCAGTTTACACTTCACCGGAAAAGCAGCCTGGCTGGTATGCGCTGTAAAACTGGTGCCCGATGGTGTGGATTCAATGTCATCTGCCCACACCTGTGCCTGAGTGGTGATGCTGTACGTAAACTTCTGCACATGGGTAATTGAATCCAGGTACGCATAAGAGCTGTCATCAGCGTTTAAAATGGCTGCTCTGGAAACCAGTTTCTCCTTATCATGTGATTCATGCAATCCTGCAAAAAGTCTGCCTTTGGCAGCGCGATAGTTCTCATAGCTGCCGTGAAAATCGAGGTGTTCATGGGTAATATTGGTCACCACGCCGTAATCAAAATCACACGCGGTCACCCGATCTTGCGCCCAGCCGTGAGATGTAGTCTCCAGAATGACATGGGTCAACCCGGCTGCGACCATGCGGGCGAGATAACGCTGCACATCGGGCGCTTCAGGAGTGGTTACATGGAACCCGGTATCGAGTATTTCGTCTCCGATAACCGCGTTAACTGTCGACACAATCCCCACCCGGATGCCCGCGGCAAGGAGAATCTGATATATCAGATTGGAAGTGGTTGTTTTTCCATCTGTACCCGTTACCCCGATCATGGTGAGGTGCCTCGCCGGAAAACGGTAAAAAGCCGCAGAGACCCAGGCCAGCGCCGGGCGGGTATTTTCCACGCGGATATAAGGGACAGTTACCCCATCAGGTTGTGGTTTCATCCCCATCACGGCTGCTGCGCCGTTCTTAATCGCTGCAGGAATGAATTGATGCCCATCGACAGAGCCGCCTTCCAACGCAACAAATAGATCTCCGCTTTTCACAGTCCGTGAATCGATACTGATCCCTGCTATATGTACATCTGGCACATCTGCTAATGCCTGGACGGGAATCTGTTCG